>CALFYN010000021.1 GCA_937952345.1 uncultured Acidobacteriota bacterium | reverse complement strand
ATCTGCTCCCCGCTCGACAGCGTTAAATCGAGCGTCGAAATCGGAGCCGCCACGTAGAACGGCACCCCGTTCTCCTTGGCCAGCACGGCCACCGAGTACGTTCCGATCTTGTTGGCCACATCGCCATTGCGGGCAATGCGATCCGCGCCCACCACCACACATCCGATCTTGCCCGCGCGCAGAAAATGGCCCGCCATGTTGTCGGTGATGATCTTTGTATCGATGCCATCCTGCTGCAGTTCCCACGCGGTCAGCCTCGCGCCTTGCAGGAAGGGCCGCGTCTCATCGGCATAGACGGCAATCTTCTTGCCGGCCTCCACAGCCGCACGGATCACGCCCAGCGCGGTGCCATAACCGGCAGTCGCCAGCGCGCCGGCATTGCAGTGCGTCAGCACACGCTTCCCATCGGGCACCAGCGGAGCGCCGTGCGCGCCGATGGCCCGGTTGATGGCGATGTCCTCTTCATATACGCGCTGCGCCTCTTCAATCAGCCGGGCGCGAATCTCTTCGATCGGCTTGCCATCGAGCGAAAGCGCCAATCGCTTCATGCGGTCAATCGCCCAGAACAGATTTACAGCGGTCGGGCGCGTGCGCGCCAGCGTGTCGCAGATGATCTCCAACTCTTCGCGGTACGCGGCGGGGTTGCACTTCTGCACTCCAATCGCCACGCCCATTGCGGCGGCTACTCCGATGGCCGGCGCGCCGCGGATGATCATGTCCTTGATCGCCACGGCCACTTCCTTGTAGTCGCGGCAGGTGACGAACTTCGTCTCTCTCGGCAGGACGGTCTGGTCGATCATTACGACGCCGTCCGCGGTCCATTGAATCGTTTCCACCATGATTTGTTTTATTGATTTCCTTGCATGACCATCGCGCTGAAGAAGGTCAGATTGTAGGTCGCATGCGTCATTGCCGCGGCCGCCGTCGAACCCGTGACTTGACGTACCCCGCCGAAAGCCACACTCGCCAGCACCAGCAGGACAATATGCTGCCACGACCATGAATACTGCGGCCCATGCAGCAAAGCAAACGGCAGAGCCGTAATCAGGATCCCCGCCGCTACACCCCAGGAGCGGATGAGCAGCGGCATGAGAAAGCCGCGAAACGCCAGTTCCTCGCATAGCGGCCCGATGGTCACGCCAAAGAGTCCCGTCAGTACGATCGACCAGCGGTCGCTCATCAAGTCCTTGAACGGCATGGCCACGTTCGGCGTTTGCAGCGCATAGGCGAGCAGCGCCACAGTGAAGGCGAGCACCGGCCCCACGAGGATCCATTGCCAGAGGCCATGCTTCGGCATGATCCATGCAAGCGAAGGCCAGAACGGCGCATCGTAGCGCACGCGCAGCAGCAGCACCAGCGATGCGAACCACAGCGCGTAGCCCACAAACTGGGCGATGAGAAAGTACACGGCCTTGCCCGGGCGGACGCCCGCTGCCCACGTAATGCCTTCCATCAAAGCCACGGAAAGCACCAGACACGGCAAGCCCATTCCAAAGAACAATGCCAGATCTTCGTAGTTCCAGAACGGGTAGGACAAAGACGGAGGAACCTCCGGCGCCGGCGTATCCGGCAGCCGCGGTTCGGGCACCATCGGTTCGAAGTCAGGGTTCATCGGTCCCGTTCGATGAGGGCTGCCGCCAGTAGAGGGATCATCAATTCGTGATGCCCCGTGATGGCGTAGCCTCTTCCTTCCTTCTTTGCATGGGGGCGCTCCACCACATTCACCTTGGGCCGGTAATGCTGGAGGAAATCGAAGTTGACCGTCGTGAAACGGCCCAGCGGATACCCTAGATTGCGCACCACACTCACGGCCTTCAGGAAGACCTCGGGCAGCACCACCGCCGATCCGACGTTGAGGTAGATGCCGCCATCGTGGATGCCGCGCACCAGCGAGCAGAGCAGCCGGAAATCGCTATGCGTTCCCGCGCCGATCGCAGCCGCTTCGGCCTTGGGATGTGTATGCGGCGTATCGGTGCCCACCGCGACATGCACCGTCACCGGCACGGCGGCGCGCCAGGCTTCGAGCACAATCGAGTACTCGGCGAACTCCGGATTGCCGATGCGGTCGAGCCTTGCGCCGAGTGCCTCGCCCATACCGATGCCCGTGGCCGCACCCTCGGCGATCGCTTCGTTCATCTCGCGGCCAGTCTCTTCGGCCGCGCCGAAGCGGCCGTCGGGGAGTACGGCTTCCACGTCTTCGCTGGTGTGTCCCGCGATGGCGATCTCGAAGTCATGGATGGATGCCGCGCCGTTCATGACGAATCCGGTGATGAAGCCGCGGCGCATCAGATCAAGCAGAACGGGTGCAAGCCCGCACTTGATGACATGGCCACCCAGGCCCCACAGCAGCGCCCGCTGCTTCTCCCTTGCTTCCCAGACGGCATTGACTACGCCGGTGAATTGCGGCGCGGCCAGGACATCGGGCAACGAGGCCAGTAGCCCGCCGATGCCGCTTCGCTTTGTGTAGGGCGTGGCCATGTGCGGGATGCCCACTTTGCCGCCGCGGTCGGCGATAGGAATCGTTTGCAGGGCCGCGAACGAGAGCGGCTGGTGGCTGTACTTGCTCGGCAATCTATGCTTTCCCTTCGGTCTTCCAGGCTCGCGCCAGAGCCTGTCCGGTGTGGCTCTTCTTCACGCGCATGACTTGCTCCGGCGGTCCCGAAGCCACCAGTTGCCCGCCGCGTTCGCCCCCTTCGGGGCCCAGGTCCACAATCCAATCGGCGCTACGGATGACGTCCAGGTGATGTTCGATGACAACCACCGTATTTCCTAAGTCTACAAGCCTTTGTAACACGTCGAGGAGCTTGCGCACATCGTCGAAGTGAAGACCCGTGGTGGGCTCATCCAGGATGTAGAGCGTACGTCCCGTCTGGCGCTTGCTGAGTTCGCGAGCCAGCTTGATGCGCTGTGCTTCGCCGCCCGATAGCGTGGTGGACGATTGGCCGAGGTGGATGTAGCCGAGCCCCACATCCACCAGCGTCTGCAGCTTGATCTTGATCTGCGGCAGGTTCTCGAGCACTCCGAGCGCGTCCTCGACGGTCGACTCCAGCAGATCGGCGATGGACTTGCCGCGATAGCGCACCTGCAGCGTCTCGAGGTTGTAGCGCTTGCCGCGGCAAGCATCGCAGGTAACGAAGACATCGGGCAGGAAGTTCATCTCGATGCGCTTCAGTCCATCGCCCTGACAAGCCTCGCAACGGCCGCCCTTGACGTTGAAGCTGAAGCGTCCGGGCTTGTAGCCGCGCTCACGCGATTCGGGCAGCATGGCGAAGATGTCACGGATGGGAGTAAACACGCCCGTGTAGGTCGCCGGGTTCGAACGCGGTGTCCGGCCGATGGGCGACTGGTCGATCTCAATGACCTTGTCGATCTGCTCGATGCCGCTGATGGCAGCATGCGCGCCGGGTTCGGCTCGCGAACCATAGACAGCTTTGGCGAGCGCGCGATAGAGGATATCGTTCACAAGCGTCGATTTGCCGCTCCCCGAAACACCCGTGACAACGGTAAGCGTGCCGAGCGGGAAGCCGACGTCGATGCCCTTCAGGTTATGCTCCGTGGCTCCATGGATGATGATCTGATTGCCGTTGCCCGGACGGCGCAGCGAAGGCACTTCGATGCGGGCGCGGCCGGCAAGGTATGCGCCGGTGAGCGACCGCTCATTGGCTTCGATCTGCCGTGGCGTCCCTTGCGCCACGAGTTCGCCGCCGAGACGACCGGCGCCGGGGCCGAGATCGATGACGTAGTCCGCACGTTCGATGGTCTCGGCATCATGCTCGACGACGAGCACCGTGTTGCCCAAGTCGCGCAGTTCGGCGAGCGTGTCGAGCAGTCGGTCATTATCGCGCGGGTGCAGGCCGATGGAAGGTTCATCGAGCACATACAGAACACCGCGCAGGCGGCTGCCGATTTGTGTGGCGAGACGGATGCGTTGCGCTTCGCCTCCGGAGAGCGTGGCCGAAGAACGATCGAGGCTGAGGTAATCGAGACCCACCGCGGAGAGGAACTGCAGCCGGTTGCGAATCTCGCTGAGCACACGGCCGGCGATCTGCTGCTCGCGGTCGGTGAGCTTCCACTCGCCAAGCATCGGCAACAAGCGGGCAACTGACGAGTGGGTGAAGTCGGCGATAGAGACATCCTTCACACGCACGGCGAGGCTGCTCGATCGAAGGCGCGCGCCCTTGCATTCCGGGCATCTGGTGGGCGTCATGTGTTCCAGCAGCCATTCGCGGTAGTCCTCGCTGGGCGACTCATCATAGATCTGCTGGAGGATCTTGAGCACTCCGGGGAAGCCGCTGCCCCCTTCGATCAACAGCTTCTGGTGCTTCTCGGAAAGGTCTTCGAAGGGCTTGTCGATCTTGATGCGCAGCTTGCGGGCCGCATCGTTGAGATGGTGCAGCATGAGGCTGCTGCTGGATGCATAGGCGAGGCCACCGTCAAGCAGAGGCTTTGAAGGATCGGCGATGACCCTGGCGGGATCAAACGACCACTGGCTGCCCAAGCCGTGGCACGTCTGGCAAGCGCCGTAGGGGCTGTTGAAGGAGAACGAACGCGGCTCCAGTTGCGGCACGCTCTCGCCACATTCGGGACAGGCAAGCTTCTGCGAGTACAATCGCTCCTCGCCGTCCACTACGGCGATGACTACGAGGCCCGCAGCGAGTTTGGTGGCTGTCTCGACCGAGGCTTCGAGGCGCTTCTCGATACCGGGCTTGATCAGCAGACGGTCGACCACAACCTCGATGGTGTGATTGCGGCGCTTGTCGAGCACGATCTCCTCGTCGAGCGAACGCAGCACGCCATCGATACGGGCACGCACGAAGCCCTGCTTGAGGTACTTCTCCAGATCCTTCTTGTACTCGCCCTTGCGGCCGCGCACGACGGGCGCGAGGATCATAATGCGCTCATCCTGCCTGAGCGAGAGGATGTGATCGAGGATCTGCTGGGTGCTCTGCTGCGAGATGGGCACGTTGCAGTTGGGGCAGTGCGCGGTGCCAACGGATGAGTACAGCACACGCAGGTAATCGTAGATCTCTGTAATGGTGCCGACGGTCGATCGCGGGCTGCGGGAAGTGGTCTTCTGCTCGATGGAGATGGCGGGGCTGAGGCCGTCGATGGAGTCCACTTCGGGGCGCTCCATCTGATCGAGGAACTGCCGGGCGTAGGGAGACAGTGTCTCGACATAGCGCCGCTGGCCTTCGGCATAGATGGTGTCGAAGGCCAGTGAGCTCTTGCCGGACCCGCTTAACCCGGTGATCACCGTGAACGAGTTGCGTGGGATTTCCACGTCCACGTTCTTGAGGTTGTGCTGTCTGGCGCCGTGTACGGTAATGCGATCAATCATGAAGAAGCTGGAAGCGGCGGGCCTACCCCTGGATGCGACCCGCCTACTTCCATGAGACTACATTTGGCCTTCGTCCGCCGAAGGGCCATAGATGGATGGCACGGGGATATCGTTGAGGCGGAGATAGACGCTGAGCTGGCCGCGATGGTGGATGACGTGATTGAGCAGCATGCCCCGGATACAGGCGACACGCGGCATGCTGAACAGGACGTTGCCGCCCGACAGCAGGGACCAGGTTTTCATCATGGCCTCATCGGTGCCAGCGGCGAGAGCCTCGCGGGCGGCGGCCCGGTTCTTGTCGAATGCGGCCAGAAGATCGGCGTTCGACTTGGCTACATAGGCCTCCCACTTGGGCCCGTCCGGCGGCGCCATGTCGAAGCTGTCTTCCTTCATCGTGTCGGCGACCCAGCCCACCATCTCGACGATATGCGAGGCGAGTTGGGTAAAGGTCATCGACTTGGCGTGAGGCTGATAGCTCAGCTTGTCGTCGGGGACGCGCTCCAGAACCTTGCGCGTGGTAGCCATCTCCTGGTCGAATTCCGGGAGCATGGAAGCTGCGATGGGCATAGTGTAAATCCTTTCAGTAAGGGAGTGTTTCCCATGTTAAACCCAACTTCCGTCGGTTTGCAATAGCTGAAAGGGGCGAAAACGCGATTTGTAACACATTGCGTCGCAGCGCTCGATCCAATAGCCAAGGTAGTAGTGAGGGATGCCGTGCGAGGCGGCGAAGGAGATCTCGGCCATGGCGCCGAAGGTGCCGAGGGAGCGGCGCCGCTCTTCGGGGTCGAAGTAGAAATAGACGCTCGATAGCGAGTCCTGACAGATATCGCAAATGCCCACGGCGAGCAGACGCCCGGAGGGATCGCGATAGCAGAACTCCAAGGTGGAGACGGGCGATTGGATGAGGAAGCGGTCGAACTCCTCCATGGAGCCAGCATCGCGGCTATGCCAGCTTTCGACGTAGCTGCGATATAGTGCGAACTTCTCTTCCGTTGCCTCTGGGGCATCGATGGTCAATTGCAGATCGGTGTTCAAGCGCCAGATGCGCCGCTGCGACTTCGAGGGAGTGAAACTCGTAACGGGAACACGCAAGGGAACGCACTGGCGGCAGCCGCGGCAGGCGGGTTGATAGAAGACGTCGCCGGAGCGGCGGAAGCCGGCATCCATCAACTGATGGTAGAGGCGGGGCGCCATCGCCTCACTGCGAAACGCGCGATATTGCGAACGCAGTCCGCCCAGGTACGGACAAGGCTCTTCGGGCAAGAGGGGCAGTTGCACCGCGATGGGATGCGGGATGGCCGGATAGTGGCTGAAATCAGACACGGCGATTCTGCTCCCCTTTGGCAATGGTAGAGTATCCCTCATGGACGCGGCAAGCAACGAAGTCGTGGAATCGAACGAGCAGTTCCTTGGCGCGTGGAAGGTATTCGCGGAAGGGGCCGCCGATGGGCAGGTGGCACGATTCGATGGCGTAGCGGCGCTGTACAGCAGGGTTCCGGTGATGTTTCTGAATGCGCTGGGATTCCCATCGTTTGTCGAGTCGGCGGAGGATCTGCGGACGCGGATCGACAGCGGGATGCGGTACGCACAAGCGGCTGGATTCCCGTATTTCTTTTCGGTATGCCGTCAGATGCTGAGCAGCGATGCCGCCGAGGTGGCGGACTCCTTGTTTGCCGCCGCTGGTTTGTTTCCCTTCATGCATTGGACGGGCATGGCCGCCGATGAGGTGTTGCCGGCAAGGCGGGAGACAACCGGCCTGGAGATCCGCGATGTAACGGATTCGGCGGAACGGCGGGCGGTGTACGAGATCAATTGCCTTGCCTATGATATGCCGCTCGATCCAGGGCGCGATTCGATGGACCTGGAACAATTGTGGGCGAAGATGCATGGGGCAGTGGGATATGTGGACGGAAAGCCGGTGGCCACGGCGACCGCGCTGCGGGTAGACGGCCGGCGGTACGTGGCGCTGGTGGCCACGCTGCCCGATTACCGGAATCGGGGATATGCGGAAGCCTGCATGCGGCATGCGCTGGCGAAGGCAGGGACGGGGCGTACGATTCTGCATGCCACCGATGCCGGGCATCCGGTGTATCTGAAGATGGGCTACCACGACGTTTGTGAATTCAGCATGTACGGAGAGAGCTTCGAGTGAGCGCATACGAACAGATCCTTTACGATGCCACCGGTGGCGTGGCGACTGTGACTTTGAACCGGCCGGACCGGTTGAACGCCTGGACGCGGCAGATGGAAGAAGAAGTCACCGATGCCATCGGCCGGGCCGTGGCCGATGATGCCGTCCGGGCCATTGTGCTGACGGGCGCCGGGCGCGGATTCTGCGCCGGGGCGGATATGAGCCTGCTGAGCACGGTTTCGCAATCGGGCCTGCAGCGGGACCATCGCGAGGTGAGTGCGAACGATCTGCCGGACAACCAGCGGCAGCATTCGTGGCTGCTGTCGCTGCCGAAGCCGGTGATTGCGGCGATCAATGGTCCGTCGGTGGGACTCGGGTTTGTGATTCCGCTGTATTGCGATTTCCGATTCGCGGCGGAATCGGCGGTGTTCAACGTGATCTTTTCGCGGCGCGGGCTGATCGCCGAATACGGGCTGGCGTGGATTCTGCCGCGGTTGATCGGGCTGCCGAAGGCGATCGACCTGATGTTCACTTCACGGAAGATGGACGCCGCCGAGGCCCTGGCCATCGGATTGGTGAACCGGGTGCTGCCAGATGACGGGTTTCTGCCCGCGGTACAGAAGTTCGCGGCGGAACTGGGCGCGAACGTTTCGCCGCGATCGCTGCGAGTGATGAAACAGCAGGTATACGCGGCACAATCGCAGACGCTGGATGCGGCGATGGACGTAGCGATTGAGGAGATGCTGGCCAGCCTGCAGTGTGAGGATTTCAAGGAAGGCGTGGCGCACTTTCTGGAGAAGCGGGAACCTCGGTTCACGGGGCGCTAATGTAAGGCCGATTGCTTTTCATCAGCTAATTCATCGATGAAAGTGATGAATTGTGATGAATTGTGATGAAATCTGGTTTCGGCGGTTCGATCCGGCTACGGTTTTCATCATCGAAAAGTGATGAAAAGTGATGAATTCCGTAGTGGGCAGCCACGGGGATGTTCCGGCCGGAAAGAGAGATGGCATGTTCACACTCCTGGCCAAAGAGTAGCAGGCGGGGTGGCGGGAAACGGCTGTCGCGGGATGAGCCGCGGACTGCAAGTGATTGCGATTCAGCGGGAAAGAAATATGTTGGAGCGTGGTGATTCAGGAGGAAAGCGCCACGAGTTCCGTTTCCATCCGTTTGAGCTGCCCGCAGGCGGCGAAGATATCGCGGCCGCGCGGCTTTCGGACGAAGCACGGCATGGATCGTTTGACGATCTGCTGGAAACCGGCGACTCGTTCGGCGGTGGGCGTGCGGTATGGAATGTCGGGGCCGGGATTCAGTGCGATCAGGTTGACCTTACAGTGGAGGTTCGCGAGCAGTTTGACGACGCGGCGGGCGTCGGCATCGGAGTCATTAACGTCCTTGAGGAGGACGTATTCAAAGGTGAGGTGCTCCCAGGGTCGCAACGGGTAGGCGCGGCAGGCGGCGAGGAGATCGCGCAGGTGGTACTTGCGGGTGATGGGCATCAACTCGCGGCGCTGTTCTTCGGTGGATGCGTTAAGGGAGATGGCGAGTTTCGGGCGGACGGGTTCGCGGCCGAGTTCTTCGATCTTGGGGATGATTCCGGAAGTGGAGAGAGTGAGCCGACGCTCACTGAGGCCGATGCCGTTGGGGTCGGTGAGGAGGCGGGTGGCTTTGAGGACGTTGGGCAGATTGAGGAGGGGCTCGCCCTGGCCCATCATCACGACGTTGAGCTTGCTGACATCGGCGAACAGTCCGTTGCGCGCGGCGACATACAGGATCTGGCCGACGATTTCGCCGGCGGTGAGATTGCGTTCGAGGCCAAGCAAAGCGGTGAGGCAGAACCGGCAATTGACGGGACAACCGACCTGTGAGGAGATGCAGAAGGTGTAACGCTCGCCTTCGGGCATGAGGACGGTTTCGACCGATTTGCCGTCCTCGAGTTGGAGGAGGTAGCGCTGTGTGCCGTCGGTGGACGTGAAGCTTTGCACGGCGGTGGGCAAGCCAAAGGGAATTTCCGATGCGAGATGTGCGCGGAGGGCTTGCGGCAGAGTGAGGATGGCGGCTGCGGATGTGACCCGTTGTCCGTAGATGGCTTCGAACACCTGCTTCGCGCGGAAGGCGGGGATAGGCGTGGGGGAAAGCGACTGCAGGAGTGCGGCGATCTCCTCAAGTTCCATACCGATGAGGGTTGGGGGCATTGCTTATTTTCAGTGTAACGGGGGAGCGGGCGCGGCGCGATACAATGTGAAATACGAATGGCCATCTCTCATACGACGGAGGGTATCCAACTCACGACACTGCCGAACGGCGTTGCCGTAATCAGCGAACAGATGCCTCATGTTCGCTCCGTGGCGGTTGGAGTTTGGGTGAACGCGGGTTCGCGCAACGAAGGTTTGCCGCAGAACGGGATCTCGCATTTCATTGAACACATGCTGTTCAAGGGGACGGAGAACCGGTCCGCGGAGGATATCGCACGGCAAGTGGATTCGATCGGCGGGCATCTGGATGCCTTCACATCGAAGGAACTGGTGTGCTTCAACGCCAAGACCCTGGACGAGCATTTGCCGCTGGGTTTCGACATTCTGAGCGATCTGGTATTGAACCCGCTGTTCCGCGAGGACGATATCGAGAAAGAAAAAGGCGTCATTCTGGAAGAGCTGAAGATGGAAGTGGACAATGCGGAATACATGGTCCACGACCTGTTCTCTTCGAGCATCTGGAAGAACCATGCGCTGGGCCGGCCGATTCTGGGGAGCAAGAAGAGCATCCGGTCCTTTAACGCCGACACATTGCGGCAATATTATTCGAATATGTATGTGCCGTCGCGGATTGTGATTACGGCGGCGGGAAATCTGACGCATGCGCAACTGCTGAACCTGACGGAGAGCCGGTTCGGGAAGTTGGAGGCGAGGAATGGGCAGGCGGAGGTGGTGGCTCCGGTGCCGCACGCGGAGTTGACGCTGAAGACGAAGCGATCGCTGGAGCAGGTGCATTTGTGCATGGGCGTGCCGTGCAACGCGCTGCCGCATCCGGAACGGTTCGCGGCGTATATTTTGAATACGGTGTTGGGGGCGGGGATGAGCAGCCGGCTATTTCAGAATATTCGCGAGAAGCGGGGTTTGGCGTACACGGTGGGTTCGGAGCAGTTTCTGTATCGCGATTCGGGGTGTTTGTCGGTGTTCGCGGGCACGTCGGTGCAGGCGGCTCGTGAGGTGGTGCAACTGGTGGTGAACGAGTTTCGGGAATTGAAGCAGAATGCGGTGACGGAGGAGGAACTGCGGCGGGCGAAGGACAATTTGAAGGGGTCGTTCATGCTGGGGTTGGAGTCGACGGTGAACCGGATGTCGCACCTGGCGCGGCAGCATATCTATTTCCGGCGTTTTTCGACGATGGACGATATTATTGCGGACATTGAGAATGTGCGGGCGGAGCAGTTGCAGCAGATGGCGAACGAGTTTTTCCAGCCGGAACGGATCAATCTGACGATGCTGGGGCGGTTGAACGGGATGAAACTGACGCGGGAAGATCTGGCGTGCTGATGGGATGCGGTATACTGGTGAGAGCCACTGTCCGAATAAGCCGGTGAGGTGCGAGAGTGGTTGAATCGGGCGGTCTCGAAAACCGTTGAACCTTTACGGGTTCCGTGGGTTCGAATCCCACCCTCACCGCCAT
>CALFYN010000020.1 GCA_937952345.1 uncultured Acidobacteriota bacterium | reverse complement strand
CTCACCGAGGTCAACTCCCCGTCGCACTCCGTCCCTCTAGGAGTCCGCGCCCCCGTCCATGCCGAAAGCGGCGCGCTCTCCATCGGAGTCCCCATCCCCAACTGCCAGGCCCAAATCGTCGATACCACCGACCCCGCCAAACTCGTCCCACCCGGCGAACCCGGCGAATTGCTCCTCAAAGGCCCCTTCGTCTTCGAGGGCTACTGGAACAAGCCCGACGCCACCCGCGCCGCCTTCCACGACGGATGGTTCCTCACCGGAGACGTCGCCATCATGGACCCCTCAGGCTGGTTCTACATCGTCGATCGCAAGAAGGACATGATCAACGCCTCGGGCTACAAGGTCTGGCCCCGCGAAGTCGAGGATGTCCTCTACCGCCACCCCGCCGTGCGCGAAGCCGCCGTCGTCGGCATCCCCGACCCCTACCGCGGCGAATCCGTCAAAGCCGTCGTCTCCCTCCGCCCCGATTACACCGCCCCGGTCACCGCCGAAGAGATCGCCGCCTTCTGCCGCGAGCGCCTCGCCACCTACAAAGTCCCCCGCCTCGTCGAATTCCTCGACGAAATCCCCAAAACCCCCAGCGGCAAATTCCTCCGCCGCGCCCTCCGCGGCTAATCGCTCACTCCACCCCCTCGGCCATCCAAACCTCCTCAATCCGGCTCGGCAACACCCAGGACACCTCGCTCAAATCCGGCGCTACCGCAAGCCCCGGGAACAACCCCGGTCTCCATTCCACCATTTCTAAAAAGCGGTGCGCCTTCTTTGTCTTCCAATCCATCGCATAGAAACGCGGTTCATTGCCTTCAAAATCGTGCATGTACACCACCTTCCCCGCCACCACCAGCCAGTGCCCCTTCCGCACTGGCGGAATCTCCGCCACCACCCGCTCCCTGCCATCCTGGAAAAACACCTCGCGCAATGGGCTCTGATCATTCGCCAGATACAGGAATGACTCGCCCCCAGGAGCCTCGAACCCATCAATGGCAGCCGCGCTCACCGCTGTCGCCTCCCCACCGCCGGGCCATGGCTCCCGGTAGAATCGCGCCGCTCCATCTCGATTCGATAGAAAGTAGATCCACCGCCCGTCGCCCGACCAGCTCACCCGCCCTTCGCTCCACTTCCCCTCATGCAGTGGCCGCCGCTTCTCCGTTGCCACGTCCAATACCCACACCGCCGGCCGCCCGTCGCTCGCCATCGTGAACCCGATCTGCCGCCCGCCCGGACTCCACGCCAATTCCCGCGTCACATCCAAAAGCGGCTCTCCAATCGCCCGCATCGCCACCCCTTCCCGCAGAAACAGGCTCCGTACACCGTTCGAACTTCCCGCCCAGGCAACCGCCCTTCCGTCCGGCCGGTACGCCGGCCACTCCGATTCGCCGGATGCATCCCCTAACAGAGTCCGCCCCGTCTTCCCTCCTTCGATCTTCCCGCGATACGTTGTCACCCGCTCGTGCCGGTTCGCGAACACCAGCAGACCTGCGGGAGACCAGTGTGGAAACATCGGTGCCAGTCCCTCCGGTGTCTCCAGTACCACTGCTTTCGATCCAGCCTGCGTACCCACACGCCACAACCGGTCCTTCCCGCCCGCATTCGCGGAAAACACAACGTCTGTCCCCAGAAACGTCACTCCGTTGACCCAACAGTGCAACTCCGATAGACGCCGCAACAGCTTTCCCCGCGAATCGAACAAGAACACATCGCCGTCCCCAGGGGAGGTGTACCTGACCACGGCCAGCAACTTGCCGTCGGGCGAAACAGCCGTCCATAAATCACCCCAGATCCCCTCTTCGGGCGAGGTCACCGGCTCCTCCCTCCCTTCCCGCCAGAACAGCCGCTTCACCGCCAGGGGCAGCCCACCCTCTCGCCGGCACAGGTACAGCCTCTCGGAATCCTCACCCCACGTCGCCACAATATCGATCCCTTCGGCTGCTTTCCTTGGCCGCCCGCCAGCAGGAGGTACCACATACAGCTCAAATCCCCCTCTCGCCGCTTTTGCCATGGGCGAAAAGAACGCAAGCCATTTCCCATCCGGCGACCATTCCGCTCCCAACGGTAGTATGAAAGCGCTATCCTCCGTATCCAGCCTCACTACCGTCGCCTTTCCATCCCGCCGGTCATGAATCAGAATACGGTGCACCCCCCGATCCTCGTTCCGATACACGATCAGGCGCCCATCCCGCGACGCGCACGGCGACCCGCTGTTCCCCGGCGGTGTCTCCAGCTTCTGAAACCTCGGCTGCCCTCCCCGCCGGTACATCCGCCCTCCTGCCAAAGCCGCCATACCCAAACCGCCCCCCACCAGCACCGCCCGCCGCCCAGGCATCCCCCACCGGCGGCTCCAATCCACACCCGCCAACTCCTCGTGCAACTCCCGCGCCGTCGGCCGCCGACCCGCCTCTTTCGCCAAACACCGCCCCACCAACCCCCTCACCGGAACCGGAATCTCATCCATCCGCGGATGGCTCTCCACCACCGCCCGCGCCGCCTCATACGAGTTCAGCCCGTCCGTCGATACCGCCCGCCGTCCCGCCAGCATCTCATACAGAATCAGCCCCAACGAATACACATCCGATGCCGGACCCACCTCCAGCCCCTTCGCCTGCTCCGGCGATCCATACGCCGGTGTCCAATACCGCGCATTCGTCTCCGTACCCTCTCCCTTACCTTCCCCGTCCAACAACTTCGCCACCCCAAAATCCAACAGCTTGGGCTCCCCTTCCACGTTCACCAGAATGTTCTCCGGCTTCAGATCCCGATGCACCACCCCTTTCCCATGCGCATAAGCCACCGCTTCCACTACCTTCTCCATCAATCGCACCCGCGCTTCCGCCGTCAACCCGTGACTCTTCGCGTACCCCGTCACCGTCTCCCCGCAAACGAAATCCTCAATCAGGTACGGCCGGCCATCCTCCAGCACGTTCCCGTCAATCAGCCGCACTATGTTGCTGTGCTCCAACCCCGCCAGCAACTGCCGCTCCCGCAGAAATCGCTTCCGTACGTCATCCCGGTAGATCCCGCCTCGCAGCACCTTCACCGCCACCTGCTTCTCATACTGCCCGTCTGCGCGCTCGGCCAGATACACTGTCGCCATACCCCCGCGCCCCAACTCCCGGATGATCCGGTACGGCCCCACCATCTCCGGCAGATCTTCGCTCCGCAACAGATCCACCGCGTGCTCCGCCGCCGTGCGGTCCAGCACGCTCTCGCCGTGAAACCGCAGCAAGCTCTCCACCTCCGCCCGCAGCTCTTGTTCAGTACTCTCCAACTCCCGCTCCCGCTGGGCCGGCGGCAGGTCTACTACCGCCGCAAACAGGTTCTTTACTTCCTCCCAGCGTCTCGCGTCCATGTCACGATTTCCCCTTGCACTCCCGCATCAGCCACGCTCTTGCGACCATCCAATCCCGCTTTACCGTGGATTCGGAAATCTGCATCAACTCCGCAATCTCCGCATTGCTCAGCCCGCCATAGAACCGGAAGTGAACCACCTGCGCCTGCCTCGAATCCAGCTTCCGCAGTTTCTCCATCGCCCGCTCCAACAGATCCAGATCCATCGCAATGCTCACCGGCGAGTGGCCGTCCCGCAGTCCCACCCGCATCGGCCGCGCACCCCGCTTTGCCGCCGCCTTCCGGCGCGCCAAGTCGATCAAGACCCGCCGCATCGCTTCGGCCGCCGCTCCGTAAAAATGAACCCGGCTATGAAATTCCTGTTCATGATTTTTCTGTAATCGCAAAAACGCTTCATGGACAAGCTCCGTTGCCTGCATCGTAATGTCCGATTCCTGGCTCAATTGCCGTGTTGCGATTGACCGCAAATGATCGTAGACAAGCGGAACCAGACGCTCCAATGCCTGCCCATCGCCGGAGGTCCACTCCTGCAATAACTGCGTGATCCTGGATGACATGAATGATGGAAAAATAGATCCCAATCTTTTTTACGCAAAAATGAACCCGTTGACAAGCTTTTTGCGCCACATATTGTCGAGATTCCTGCGCCCACGAGGTGCACGCATTCGTCTGTCCGCCCATCCGCGTTCATCGGCGTTCATCGGCGGCCCAAACCCTTCGATTCACACACCTGCAAAATATCCCCATCCCCCACAAAACAAACCACATCTTCCAATCCATCCAAACTCCGCCACCCGTTTTTCCCACCCCTCCATGCCAAACTCAAGCCGGAGGTCAAACATCCATG
>CALFYN010000019.1 GCA_937952345.1 uncultured Acidobacteriota bacterium | reverse complement strand
GGATGCCATTAATCTGACCAACCGCTCGCAGATGAACGCACCCAGCACCGATCCCTATTCCACCAACTTCGGGCGCATCACTTCGCAAACCGCGGCCACCAACCGCTGGATTCAGGTGCAGGCCCGCGTCACGTTCTAGAGGCGCCATGTAGCACGGACGCTGGGGCGAACCCTGGCGTCCGCCCTTGGCTTCGATTCATCTGGCCAGCAGCGCATCCCACTCGCCCTGCCACAAGCGGTCGAAGAACATTTCCACGGGGAGAATTTCAATTCCATCCTCTGTCCGGCGCGGATGCGTTTCCAGCGACACTACCAATCGCTGTCGCAGCGGGATCTCTTCGGCCAACGCGCGCAGCCCGGCAAGATGCCGGTCCGTCACCACTCCCGACGCCTTCACCTCGATCGCCATGACGTCCCCCACGACGAAATCCACTTTCATCTGCGAATAGGTTCGCCAGAAAGTGAGTGGCGCGCGCAACCTGCGATAACTCAGATAAGCCTGTAACTCCAGGCAGACTTGATGCTCCAGCGCCTGTCCCCATTGTGCCGAGCCTCGCTTCACCAACCCTTCCCTCCGCAGGAACCGCGCCACTCCTACATCGAAGAAATAGAACTTCGCGTTCGAAACAGGCTTGCGTTTGATGGCCTTGCGATACGACGGCACCATGTGTCCCACCAGCGTGTCTTCGAGCAATTGGAAATGCTCCCGTACGGTGCGCGGCGGCACTCCGGCATCCGAGCCAATCTCCGTGAAGTTCAGCAACTGCCCATTCGACAGCGCCGCCACCTCCATGAAGCGCGAAAAGGTCTCAATCGACCGCACATACCCCTCAGCTCGAATTTCATGCTCCAGATAGCCGCCCACATAAGCTCCCAGATCTTCGTCTGGCTCCTCTGACTGGTAGATGGCCGGCATCGATCCGTAATTCAGACGCCGGTCCAGTGTTCCAGGCCCCAACTCCGCGCTCACCAGTGGATGAAGATGGCAGATCCGGGCCCGGCCACCCAGCAGGTTCACCCCGCCTCTTCGCAAGCTGCGCGCGCTCGATCCCGTCAAAACAAAACGCAGCTTCCGGTTCCGGTCCATCATCGCCTGCACTTCATTCAGCAGCGCGGGCAGTTTCTGAATCTCATCCACGATCACCAGGGTTTCATCCGCGTGCAGGCGCTGACGCATCACCTCCGGCCGCGAGGTTAACAGCCGGAATGTGTCCAGTTCATTCAAATCGTAATAGGTGGCGCTAGGGAACAGCGTGCGCAGAAGCGTAGTCTTGCCCGTTTGCCGCGGCCCAAAAAGAAAGAGTGAGCCGCCCTTTAGCAAAGGACGCAAGTCCAGTTGTCTTCCGAACATCCGCAACCATTATGCCGATTGTCGCGAAAATCGGCAACAACGATGCCGATCTTGCGCTACTGCGGCACCCCCACCACCGGCAGCACAATATGCGACCGCTGCTCCCCGCCATGCATCACCTTCTGCCGCGCCACCACCATCTTCTGCCCCGCCCCCGGCGCTTCCCCCGTATTCAAATTCCGGTCATACTGCGGAAAATTGCTGCTCGTCACATCCACCCGGATCCGATGCCCCGGCAAAAACACGTTCGCCGTTCCCCGCATGTCGATCTCGAACCGGTACACCTCACCCGGCTGCAGCAGTTCGCTCCGGCTCAGCCCTTTGTGAAACCGGCCCCGCAGAATGCCCTCGGCAACATTCATCGCGAAGCCGTCCGGATGCACATCCACCAGCTTCACCACGAAATCCGTATCCTTGGCATCCGTCGATGCATACAACTGCATCTTCACCGGACCGGCGATCGCCACCGGCTCGCGCAGCACTTCGCTCGTATACACCAGCACATCGTTCCGCGCTTCCACCGGCCGCTGATCCACCGGACCCGCGGGCACCGGCGCTCCGCAACAATCATTGCCGCCCACCGTGGGAACCGGATGCCGCGGATCGTACACAAACGCATCGAACGCGGCCCCGCCGCGAAACTCCGCCGACACGCGCCCATCGCCGCGCGCCGAATTCGCCTTCCCGCCGCTCGACAAATAGAACGGCGTCAACTTCGCACCCGGCACGGGCCAATCCTCATGCTGCACCCAGCGGTTCACACCCATATAGAAAATCTCCACCGCCGGATCGCGATCCATCCCGTTCTCCATCCCCATTAAGTACCGGTCAAACCAACGCAAATTCCGTTCAAACAATGACCGGTTCGCCTCCGGCCCGAAATCGACATCGCCGAACTTCCGGCTCGGGCCGTGGCCCCACGGCCCCACCACCAGCTTCGATTCGCGCCGCGCCTGCTCCGTGGCCCCTTCTTTCCGCACGCCCGTAAATCCATTCAATGTTCCGCCCAGCAGCAGATCGTACCAGCCGCCGTGCACATGCACCGGAGTCTTCACCTTCGCGAAGCGCTCCTCCACGCTGATCGCCTGCCAGTAATCGTCATAGCTGTTGTGATCCGCCCAGTCGCGGTAATGCTGCACCTTCTCCCCATTCGCCGCGACATCCAACTCCCGCACCGGCAATCCCCAGAATAAATTCTCATATTTCCATTCTTCCGGCGCGAATTTCTCCGTATGCAGATACATCGGATACATCACGCGCCGTGGATTGCGCACCACGCCCCAACCCACGGAAAGCCCCAATTTAAACGCGCCGCCATGGTAGAACGTGTTGTGATATAGGCTGGTGGAAGCCACCGCCGGAAAAATCGCCACCAGGTGCGGAGGCTGCTCCACCGCCGCCTGCCACTGCACATTCCCTAAATACGACCCGCCGTACATCCCCACCTTGCCATTCGACCAACTCTGCCGCGCTGCCCACTCCACCGTGTCATAGCCATCCTTCGCCTCAAAGCGAAACGGATCCCACGCCCCCTCCGATTCAAACCGCCCGCGCACATCCTGGGCCACCACCACATAGCCGCGACGCGCGAAATCGACGATATTCTGATGAATCCCGTCGCGCTGCTTGCCATACGGAGTCCGCGTCACTAGCACCGGATACTTGCCCTCCGCCACCGGGCGGTACACATCGGCGTACAACTTCACGCCATCGCGCATCGGCACGGCGACATTCGACTCCATGCGAATGGCATGCGTCACCGGACGCACTTCCGCGGCGGCGCCGGATATCAGTGAATAAATCAGCAGCCCAAGCATACGGCGCATCATATCCCAAATATACTGAGTAGATCATGCTCACCCGCCGTTCTTTCCTGAAGGCCGCCCTGCCGTTCGGCCTGCTCCCCTTGCACACCCTATCGGCGAAGATGAAGGGCAAGGTCAAGATCACGGATGTGAAGTGCATGATCGTGCGCGGCACCTGGGATTGGAACCTCATCCGCGTGGATACCGATGCCGGCATCTCCGGACTCGGCGAAGCCTACTGGGGACCCGGCGTGAAAGATCTCGTCCTCAATCAACTCAAGCAGCACGTCATCGGCGAAGACCCGCTCAACGTCGACAAGCTCTACACGAAGATGCTGATGCTCTCCGCCGGAGCCGGCGCACTCGCCGGAGTCACCGTCACCGCTGCCAGCGGCATCGAAATCGCGCTCTGGGATCTCGCCGGACGCATCCTGGAAACGCCTTCCTGCAATCTGCTCGGCGGACGATTCCGCGATCGTGTCCGTTTCTATCGCACCCTGCAGGCCGTCGACGAAGTGGAAAACATGCAAGCATGGCGCGACCAGATCAAGGAAGCGCAGGCCGAAAAA
Source organism: uncultured Acidobacteriota bacterium (assembly GCA_937952345.1). Taxonomy (GTDB): domain Bacteria; phylum Acidobacteriota; class Terriglobia; order Bryobacterales; family Bryobacteraceae; genus CADEFT01. The sequence continues at coordinate 4,171 of CALFYN010000019.1, read as the reverse complement.
TTCGGCTGGACCGCGTTCAAGTTTCAGGGCGATGGCATCCCCCCGCGCGCCGACCCGCAATACAAGGAGCCCGGCCACGACCGTTACACCCGCAGCCTCACGCTCAAGGATCTGCGCCGCATCGGCAAAGCGATGGAGACCGTGCGCGACACCCTCGGCCCCGACATCGACTTCGGCGTCGAAGCGCACTGGAAATACGACGTGCGCGACGCCATCCAGATGGCGAAAGCCATCGAGCCGGCCAAGCCCATGTGGCTCGAAGACCCCGTCCCGCCCGGCAATCCCGAAGCCATGGCCCGTGTCACGCATGCCGTCGATATCCCCATCTGCACCGGAGAAAATCTCTACACCCGCGACGGCTTCCGCCGCCTCATCGAACTGCAGGGTTGTGACGTGGTACACATCGACATCCCCAAATCCGGCGGCCTGCTCGAATCCAAGCGCATCCACGATCTCGCCGAGCAGTATTACATCTGGACCGCGGCGCACAACCCGGCGAGCCCCATCGGCACCATCGCCTCCTGCCACGCCGCCGCCTCCATGCGCGATTTCCGTATCCACGAACTGGCCAAGTACATCGACTGGTGGCAGGACCTGGTGATCCACGACGGACCCATCCTCGAGAACGGCTACCACACCATCCGCGACAAACCGGGCCTCGGCGTCGAGCTCAATCCCGACGTCGCCCGCAGGCATCTCGCCCCCGGCGAAACATGGTGGGGCTGACGCCATGTGGCAAACTAGACTCATGAGTCCGTTGGAAGGCCACCGTTGCGGATGAACCGCCAGGCCACAGAACCAGGCAGCAAATTGGATCCCTCCTGGCCTTACCAGTCGATCGCCGGCTTCTACGATGAGATCGTGGACAGCGCCGGAGTAATCCGTCCGCACTGGCGCTCGCTCGCCGGTTCACTGCTCTCCATTGGCCACGACAATCTCGCCCGCCGCTGGGCCGAAGGCCGCCGCCTCATCCACGAACACGGCGTCACCTACAACGTCTATAACGATCCGCAGAGCACCGATCGCCCGTGGCCCCTCGATCCCGTCCCCATGCTCATGGACGTGCGCGAATGGGCGGGCATTGAGTCGGCCATCGTGCAGCGTGCCACGCTGCTCAACGCCATCCTCAACGATCTCTACGGCCCCCAGGATCTGTTGCGCACCGCCAAACTCCCCGTCGAAACCGTATTCCCCAATCCTCACTATCTGCGCCCTTGCCGCGGCATTGATGTTTCCGGTGGAGTGCATCTGCACGTCTACGCCGCCGACATCGCGCGTTCCCCCGATGGCCGCTGGTGGGTCATCGCCGATCGCGCGCAAGCCCCGTCGGGCGCGGGCTACGCGCTCGAAAACCGGCTCGTCAGTTCGCGCGTCATGCCCGATGTGTATCGCTCCATGCGCGTCCAGCGCCTCGCCGGCTATTTCCAGAAGTATCGCGAAACACTGCTCCGCCTGGTCCGCCGCAACGTCGAGAATCCGCGCGTTGTGCTCCTCACGCCCGGCCCCTACAACGAAACTTATTTCGAACACGCCTTCCTCGCCCGCTACCTCGGCTACACCCTTGTCGAAGGCGGTGACCTCTCCGTTCACGACAATCGCGTCTATCTCAAGACCCTCGGCGGACTGCTTCCCGTCGATGTCATTCTGCGCCGCCAGGACGACAGCTTCTGCGATCCCCTGGAACTGAACCCCGAATCCATGCTCGGCGTCCCCGGACTCGTCGAGGCCGTGCGTTCCGGCAACGTCGTTGTTGCCAATGCGCTTGGTTCCGGATTGGTGGAAACGCCCGCCCTTGCCGCGTTTCTCGAAGGACTCTCCCTGCACATGCTGGGTGAGCCTTTGAAAATGCCCAGCGTTGCCACCTGGTGGTGTGGCCAGCAGGAGCCCCTGCAATACGTCACCGAGAATCTCCACGGTCTGGTCGTCAAGCCCGCGTTCTCCTCCACAGGCTCGCATCCCGTTTTCGGCGCGCAACTCACCGCCGCCCAGCGCAAGGAGTTCGCCGCAAAGATCCAGGCCAATCCCGCGCTCTACGTGGCGCAGGAACAGGTGGCCATCTCCACCGCGCCGGTGTGGGAAGACGGACGGCTCGCCCCGCGCAACCTTGTTCTCCGTGTCTACGCCGTCGCCAGCAACGGATCTTACTCCGTCATGCCCGGCGGGCTGACGCGCGTCACCTCCTCGCTCGAAACACTGGTCGTCTCCATGCAGTTCGGCGGCGGCAGCAAAGATACCTGGGTGCTGGCCGAGCAGGAACCGCAACATGTCACCTTGCTGCAGCCGCGGGTGAACACGCTCGAAATCAGCCGCGCCACCTTCGATCTTCCCAGCCGCGTCGCCGACAACCTCTACTGGCTCGGGCGGTATACGGAACGCGTAGAATCCGCCGTGCGCATCGCACGCACGCTGTTGCTGCGCCTGTTCCAGGAAACGGGCGCGTCGCTCTCCAACGCCGGCCAGGCCATCGTGCCGGTGCTGCAGGCGCTCGGCTACTTCAGCCACAACCCCGGGAATACGGCGCTGCCGCCGGCCCAATGGGAGCGCGAAATCCTTAACCTCGTCTTCGATTCCGAAAACCGGTCGAGCCTCGCCTTCAACGTGCATCACGTGCGCCGGCTCGCCTGGCTGCTGCGCGACCGCATTTCCGCCGATGCATGGCGCATCCTCAATCAACTCGATCTGCAGTTCTCCGGCCCGCCGCCCGCCGAAGGTCTCCGCGTCAGCGCCGCCCAGGATCGTCTCAACGACGCGGTCATCACGCTATCGGCGTTCAGCGGCATGGTGATGGAGAGCATGACACGCGGCGACGGATGGCGCTTCCTCGAAATCGGCCGCCGCCTGGAGCGCGGCATGCAAATGACCGAACTGCTTCGTCACGGCCTCGCCACCAGCGGGCATGACGATGCCGCCGCCTTGCAGGGATTGCTCGAAATCGCCGATTGTTCCATCACCTACCGTTCCCGATACCTCAACACGATGCAGACGGAACTGGTGCTCGATCTGCTGTTCCTCGACGAGGCCAACCCGCGCTCGGTCGCCTATCAGTTCAATCAACTCCGCAAGCACATTCAGAAGCTCCCCGAAAGCCAGCTTCTCGCCCGCCGTCCCGCCGAAGCGCGCATCGCACTCGATCTGCTCTCCACCGTCCAACTCGCCAATGTGCAGGATCTGGCGCTGCCCGATGCCCACGGCAAACGCCCCGCGCTCGAATCGCTGCTTTCGCGCATCGGCTTCGAACTGCGCCATCTTTCGGAAACCCTCTCGCGCCGCTACCTCAGCCACTCCACCGCATCGCGCCGCATGGTGGCCCCATGATCCTCGAATCCATCCACCGCACAACGTACATCTACAGCCAGCCGGCCGTGAATTGCCATACCGAGGTGCACCTCAATCCTCGTGCGGCGCAAGGCCAGCGCGTGCTCGATCATAGCCTCGCCATTTCCCCCGAACCCGATTTCCTCTCCTCCCGCGTCGATGGCTTCGGCAATCACGTCAGCTACTTCTCCATTCATGAGCCGCACACCACGGTCGTCATCACTGCCCGCAGCCTTGTGGAACTGACGCCTGCTCCCGCTCCGCTCCCCTCGCCCGAATGGGAATTCGTTCGCGACTCCTTGCGCGAACACACCACTCCCGAGGAATTCGAAGCCTGCGAGTTCCTCTTTCCATCCCCCCACGTACGCTTGGGCGCACGTTTCGCCGCCTATGCCGCACCCAGTTTCCCGCCCGGGCAATTGCTGTCCGATGCCGTCGCCCACCTCGCGGGACGCATCTTTCGCGAATTCCAGTACGACCAGCGAGCCACCACCGTGGCCACTCCGGTGGAGCAGGTGCTCGAGCAGAAGCGCGGCGTCTGCCAGGATTTCGCGCACGTGATGATCGCCTGCCTGCGTTCGCTCGGTCTCGCTGCCCGCTATGTCAGCGGCTATTTGCAAAGCGGCGAAGGCTCCATCGGCGCGGAGGCATCGCATGCCTGGGTTTCCGTCTTCAGCCCCAGCAACGGCTGGATCGACATCGATCCAACGAACAACGTGCATCCTTGCGGCAAGCACGTCACCATCGCCTGGGGACGCGATTATTCCGATGTCACTCCCGTGAAAGGTGTCGCCCTCGGCGGCGGCGACCAGTTGATCGATGTGGCGGTGGAAGTCCGTCCCTCCACCGCCTGATC
>CALFYN010000018.1 GCA_937952345.1 uncultured Acidobacteriota bacterium | reverse complement strand
CGACGGTGAGCACCTTGTAGAAGGCGAAGAGGAAGGGCATCTGGAGGAGCATGGGAACGCAGCCGCCGAGGGGGTTGACGCCATGCTTCTTGTACAGATCCATCATTTCGGCCTGCTGCTGCTGGCGGCGCGGGTCACGCATGGGGAGGTTGGTGTACTTATCCTGAATTTCCTTGACCTGGGGCTGGAGAGCCGCCATCTTCTTCATGGATTTCACGTTGGAAACCTTGAGTGGCAGGAGGAGGAAATTGATGAGGACAGTAACAACGACGATGGACCAGCCGTAGTTGTGAATGTAGTTGTCGTTGAACCAGTTGAGGGAGGCGAAGAGGGGGCGGGCGAGGAGTCCGAACCAGCCCCAGTCGACGACCTGTTCGAGTTTGGGATCGATGGCGCGGAGGATGTGGACGTCCTTGGGGCCGACGTAGAGGCTGGCGGCGTTGATGCCTTCGCCGCCGAGGGCGACGCCGATGTGGGGTTCGTCCTTGGCGACGCCTTCGGTGGTGAAGGGGACGTTGTCGCTCCAGGTCTGGACTTCGAAGGTGGTGCCGGCGGGGGGCAAGGCGACGGCGGTGAAGTAGGTGTCTTCGAGTCCGGCGAACAGGTAGCGTCCGCTGACGGCGACCGGACCACTTTTGGCAGCGCCGACATCATTTACGGTGAGTGAGTTTTCGGTGCTGTCGAAGTAGATTGCGTGCTGGGCGGCGAGAGTGTTGAGGACGGAGAAGTCGCCGAATCCACCGCGCCATGCGACGAGGTGGGGGACGTTGCGGCCCTGCTCGCGGAGTTCGGTGCGGACTTTGACGAGGTAGCGGTTCTTTTCGAATTCGAAGGATTTCTTCGCGTAGACTTTGCCGTCGGAGTATTCGAAGGTGAGGGAGAGGCCGTCGGGGGAGCGGGTGGGGACGTAGAGGATCTGGTTGGGTTCCGGGGCGACGGCGGTTCCTTTGGTGAGGACGGTGAAGGGGAAGCCGAGTTTGGTCCCGCCGGCGGAGTTTACCAGTTCGACCTGTTTCTTGTGCTGATCGAGGAATTTCTTCAGCACCCAACTGCGCACGACGCCGCCGCGGTTGGAGAATTGAATGCGGTAGAGATCGGTTTCGAGGGTGATCTGGTCATCCTGGCGCTCGGCGATGATGGAGCCGGAGGGAGGAGCGGCAGGAGTGGCGGGTTCAGCGGGTTTGGCGGCTTCGGAGGGGGTGGCGGATTCGGGGGCGGGGGGGGTTTTGGGGGGCTCGGATTTTTGAAAAAGGGGGGCGCCAAAGTCCCCGGGGAGGGGGGGGGGTTTCGGGGGTTTGGGGGGTTGGGGGGGGTTGGGGGTTTTGGGGGGGGGGGGTGGTTTTGGGGGGCTCGGATTTCTGAGCGGCATCCTTTTTCTGGTCGGCAGGCGGCTGGGGGGCCGTATTTTTCAAGATATACGGAGTGAGAAACAGCACGAGGCCCATGAGGACGAAGGTGATGAGGAGACGGATCTCCATGGACATTTCGCCTTTTTTGCCGGGCTGTTTCGGATTGTTGGATGCCGGTTCGTTGGCCATGATGAGATTAGGAAACTATCGGACGGGGTCGTATCCCCCTGCATGAAAAGGATGGCATTTGGAGAGGCGGCGGAGGCCAAGGTAGACTCCGCGGACGACTCCGTGTTTCTCGACGGCCAGGCGCATGTAATCCGAGCAAGTGGGGTAGAAACGGCAGGCTGAGGGCAATAACGGAGAGATCCACCGCTTATAGAAACGCAAGGCGAGGATTACGAGTTCGCGCATCGGGCCACCAATCTGCGAAGTTCCTTTTCCACTGCTTCCCAAGGCGCGTCGTGAAGGGCGCGGCGGGGGTTGATGACGATGTCCCAGCGCGGGTCGATGGAGGGGAGTTGCATGCGAACAGCCTCACGCAGGCGGCGTTTCATGAAGTTCCTCCGGACGGCACGGCCCAGGGCGCGGGGGGTGGTAAAGCCGACGCGCGGCCCCGACGGCTGCTGGTTGGCCAGTAAGAACGCCGTGAAGAGGGGGCCGGAATATCGGGAACCGTTGTCATACACGCGGCGAAAGTCGCTTGACTTGAGCAAGCGATTTTTCTTGGGAAACGGAAATTGCCGGGTACGGTCGGGCAGAGTTACTTTATCTTTGCGTAGCGGACTACGCGCTCGTCGGAAACAGTCAACTTCCAGCGGCCCTTGGCGCGGCGGCGCGAGAGAACCTGCTGGCCGTCCTTGGATTTCATGCGCGCGCGGAAGCCATGGGTCTTGGCGCGTTTGCGGTTATTCGGTTGAAACGTACGTTTTGGCATTGCTTTATGTTTTCCAGCGCTTTCCGGTGATGAGTTTCAGGGGGAGGATCCGGAAAAGGCGCACGGCTCCTGATGTCGGATACCCCGAAAGGACTAGTGTAGCGAGGCGAGGCGTGGGCTGTCAAACGGCGGGGGGATGTGGAGGATGCCGGACCATGCGACTTGACGGAACATGCTACACTGCATACTGAAAGACAGGCAGAGGTTCGTCCCGGTGGGCTCGGGATGATGATTGTATTGCAACGAAACGGCGGTTTCGAGCGTCTGTTAACGCAGGGACTGACCGCAAGTTCCGAACGAGGGCGTGGCTATCAATGTCAGTGGAAACCGTAAACCCAAAGGGAACTGACCGGAACTCTAATTTAGAGAATCACGATCCGGATCTGCATCTGGAGCGGCTGCTGGTGGCGGAGACCCAGGTACCCTGGTTCCGCACCTTCATCGCGAGCCTGAAAGAAACGATCAACCCACCGAAACTGCCTCCGCTCGAGGTGACCTCGAAGCCGATCCCGGTGAAAGACATCTGGGGCTTGACGTCGGGTCAGGAAACTCGCGCGGGAAGCCTGTCACTGGTTGTTCACGCCACCGTAATCACGCTGCTGCTGGTGGTTGGAACAAACGAAACCATTCAGAAGAAGGCGAAAGAAGCGGTGACGCTAATCGCTCCCGATCTGGCGCCTTATGTTCCGAAGAACGCACCGCAGAAGCAGGCGATGGGTGGTGGCGGCGGCGGTGGCGACCGTTCGCCGACGCCTCCGGCGAAGGGGAAACTTCCCCGCCCTGCTCCGAAGCAATTCACGCCTCCGGTGCAGGTGGTCCAGAATGAACAGCCGAAGCTGATCATGGAACCGACGCTGGTGATCCAGCCCGATGCACAATTGCCGAAGGTGAACATGCCGATGTTTGGCGATCCGCTGGCGCGGATCGGCCCGCCGTCGAACGGACCTGGTTCGGGCGCGGGTATTGGATCGGGTTCGGGCGGCGGAGTTGGCTCGGGACGCGGCGCCGGGTTTGGGCCTGGCGAAGGCGGCGGAGTCGGCGGCGGCGTGTACAAGATCGGTGGCGGTGTTTCGGCGCCGACGCTGGTGTTCAAAGTAGAACCGGAGTATTCCGAGGAAGCGCGCAAGGCGAAGTTCCAGGGTACGGTGGTTCTCTATGTCGTAGTGGACGAAAAGGGATCGCCGCGCGATCTGCGCGTGGTTCGGCCTCTGGGCCTGGGCCTGGACGAGAAGGCGATCGAAGCTGTGACGAAGTGGCGCTTCCGGCCGGGTTACAAAGACGGCAAGGCTGTGCCCGTGGCGGCCACCATCGAAGTCAATTTCCGCCTGCTGTAGAATCCGGTGCTGGGCGCGCTGCTGGCCTTTGCCATTACGGTGCCGCTGGGACTGGACCGGTATATTCCCACACCTGAAGACAATCCGTTGACCGCGGAGAAGATCGCGTTGGGGAAAGCTTTGTTCGAGGACAAAGCGCTTTCCCGCGACCGTTCCACGTCCTGCGCCACGTGCCATCTGGCGACGTATGCCTTCACGGACAAGCATCCGCTGGCGGTGGGATTGGAAGGGCGCAAGGGAAACCGGCGGACTCCGACGATTGTGAACCGGGCTTTTGGGAAAAGCTTCTTCTGGGATGGGCGGACGAAGACGCTGGAAGAGCAGGTGCTGTTGCCGGTGACGAATCCGAAAGAGATGGATTTGACGCTGGCCGAGGCGGTGGGCCGGCTGGGGAATTACGAGGCGCGGTTTGTGGCAGTGTTCGGTACGGGGGTGAGTGAGAAGACACTGGCGTTTGCGCTGGCGTCGTATGTGCGGTCGATTCTGGCAGGGAATGCCCCGTATGACCGTTACGTGGCGGGTCAGGCCGGTGCGCTTTCCGAGGCTGCGTTGCGCGGATTGCGGCTGTTTCGCGGGAAGGCGGGATGCCTGACTTGCCATGTGGGGATGAACTTCACCGATGAGCGGCTGCACAACACGGGTGCGGGGAAGACGGACACGGATCTGCGATTCAAGACACCGACGTTGCGGAATGTGGCGGAGCATGCTCCGTACATGCACGACGGGTCCATGGCAACGCTCGAAGCGGTGGTGGATTTTTACGATGAGGGCGGGAAGGCGAATGCGAATCTGGATGGGGAGATGCGGCCGCTGGAGTTGACGAAGCAGGAGAAAGCGGATCTGGTGGAGTTTCTGCGATCGCTGACGGGCGAGGTGCGCGAGGGGAATTGACCCGGCGGGCGGGATTTCTACGCACTGGGGAAAGAGAGTACAATCACTTCCTATTCCCTGATTGAGGAGAAACTCGCCGCTATGGCACAGAAATATGTTCCGGGGCAGATGATTATTGGATTTAAGGATTCGGCGCTGGCGCCGTTGCCGAATCCGTTCCCGGCGAGTCTGCACGGCACGCCGCGCCCGCTGATCCGCCGTGCGCTGCTGTTGCTGGCGAATGTGCGAGTGCAGTATGGCGCCACGGACATGGCTCCGCTGATGCATGCCGACCGGCGAGTGGTGGGGCCGTCGGATTTGCCGGTTCCCGGGGGGCCGCTGGGTCCGGCGCTGTCGGATTTTGTAGCGGCGGCGGCGGGGATGCCGGAGCCCGAGATGGGGTTTACCGTGCACCACCGGGTGGCGGAGGAGTCACGGAAATACATCCAAGTGACGCTGCCGGAGAGCAATGTGCGGGCGGCGCTGGAGTATGTGCGGAAGTTCCCGTCGATGGTGGAGTTCGCGGAGCGGGTGCCGGCGCGATACTTCATGCCATTTGCCTCGGACAAAGCGGTGCCTGTGGGAGAGCACAGGCCCGATCTTCCCACGCCGCTCAGCACACGCTGGTCCTATACCGCGATGCAGTTATCCGATGAAACGCAGCAGACGTGGGTGGACAAGCCGGTGACGAGCGTCGCGGTGCTCGATTCCGGTTATGACGCAAATCATCCTTCCTTGCAAGGCGCCGTGTTTCCGGGGACCACCGATTCGGGAACGGACCCGTGGGGCCATGGGACGGCGGTGGCTTCGATCATCGCATCGCGGAAGGTAGACGTCGGCAACTACAAGCTGGGTGGCGGATTGCTGCCGGACGGCAAGGTGCTGATGTACAAAGTGGCGGAGGAGGGAACGCCGGTTGCGGGAATCACGTTTCCGGTGAGTTTCGGGCGGTATATGACGGTGGTGGCCGATTTGACGCAGCGGCTGATTGCGAATGCGCCGGCGAACCCCGTGGGGAACGCGCATCGGTTTCCGATACGGGTGGTGAACATGAGCTTTGGGGGACCGGCGTGCTCCATGACGGAGACGGCGGTGTTGCGGCAGGCCTACGAAGCGGGACTGCATCTGGTGGCGTGCGCGGGGAATCGGGATGGCGGGGCCGATGATTCGGTGAAGGCGTGGTTTCCGGCGGCGCTCTCGTCGGTCACATCGGTGGCGGCATGGGGAACGGATCAGAAGCGGTGGACGAAATCGAAGTATGCACATCCGTTCCGGTCCGGCAAAGTAGCGGTGGATCTGGCGGCGCCGGGGGTAAGCATTGACGGAGCATGGCCATTGCAGGGGGCGAACCTGATTCAGAAAGCGGCGCTGCGGAAATTCCAGGTTTCGATGTGGCTGGACGGGACCAGTTTTGCGGCGCCGTTTGTTTCGGCGGCCGCGGCGCTGTTGTTTGAGAAGGAGAAAATGAGTTCTCCGAAGGCGAAGGATATTCACCAATTGCTGTGCGGGACCTATACGCGGGCGGTGAGTGAAACGGGGATGGGGAGTGGGGTGCTGTATCTGGAGAAATTGACGTTGTAGGTTGTCGCGGAGCCGGTGCGGTGGGCGTCCGGGCCAATGGGCTCGGACGCCCTTTCGGTTTAGCCTCCGCCTTCGCCGCCTTCCGGCAGGGGTGGTTCGGTGCCGGCATCGCCTCCGCCGCCGCCTCCTCGCAACGCCGCGCGAATTGTCTGGAGTTTGAGCAATTCGGCTTCGAGGAACGTGACGATGGCGTCTTCCTGTTCTTCGCCATGGGCGGCGAAGATCAGTTCCTTCACGACCCGGATGGATGTATCGACGGCGACGGGCCGCCACATGGGTCCCATGAGTTGCATGGCCAATCCGCCGAGGACTTGAAATCCGGAGTCGAAGAGGCCGGTGAGGGCGCTATCGACCATGGCGTTGCCGCCGCGGTTGCCGCATCCGCAGCCGCTCGAACAGCCCTTCACTTTTTCGACATTTTCCATACTTGCGTACCTTTCTGAGGTTGATTCCACTACTGTAAAGTTCTGACTGCGTCCCAGTGCTCGGAGATGAACCAGCGGGAGAGGGATTGGGCGACGGCCTGCTTGCCGGCTTGTTCCTCCCAAGCGCGGAGGGCCGCTTCGGTGCGGGCGCGCGTGGCGAGCCATTGCGGGTCCTTTGCGCCGTGCCGGGCGCGCGTGAGCAGCATGAGCGAGAAGAAGACGGGTTCCCGCGCGTTGGCTTCGATGCCGAGGCAGACCGATTCGGAGGCGAGGCGAACGGCGCGGGCATGGTTGCCTTGCTGCAGAGCAGCCATGGCGAGGGCATCGAGTACATCGAGGTGGCGGCGCGGGTCGGCTCTTTCGACGGGCTCGATTTCGGTGCAGAGGCGCTGGGCCTTTTGGGTGTAATGCGCGCTCGCGTATTTCATGCAGAGATCGTAGCGGCGCTGATTGTAGACCGCTTTGCGTTCTTTGTTGGCGGCATGAGCGGCGAGGCGTTCGAGGCGGGTGAAGGCGGTGTCGAACTTGCGGTTGGCGAAGTCGATGGCGCCGAGGTCGGCTTCACACTGTGCGGCGATTTCGGGAGTAGCGGGAGTTTCATCGAGAATGCCGCGGACGATGGCGGCAGATTGGTCGAACCGGCCGAGGAGGCGGAGGTTCTGCGCGTAGCGGAGGAGGTAGGAATGGGCGAGGAGTTTGTTGCTGGTCTTGCGGTAATAGTCGACGATTTGCTGCAGCAGATTCGCCGCCTCCTGGTAGTTGCCTTCGGCTGTGAAGACGACGGCGAGGCCGATGCGGGCGGCGTTTCTGCCGCTTTCGGTTTCGCTTTCCCGCAGCGCGGCCTGGTATTGTCCGCGGGCCTCGGGGAGGCGGCCCTGGCGGCGGTAGACATCGGCGCGGCGCTGGATGGCGAGCGCAACCTTGGCCCTGTCGCCCGATTGGCGGAAGAAGGCCTCGGCCTTTTCGAGCGCTTCGAGTGCCTGGCGGCTGCGTTCTTCCTGATTCATGGGCGCGAACACGCGGCCCATGCGGAGCAGCACATCGGCTTCGGTGCGTTTGGCGGAGAATCGCTGGGCGATGGCGCGCGCCTGTTCCAAGAGTTTCGCAGCCTCCTCATATTTGAGTTGCGTGAAAATCACCTCGGCGAGGTCATTTAGACCTTCGGCGGCGACGGCACCGAGGGAATTTTGTTCGGCCAGGGCGACGGCTTCGCGGGCCATGGATTCCGACTGCGGGAGATCGCCGCCGGCGGCATAACGAACGGCTTCGAGCAGGCGGGCACGGATGAGGAGCGATTGGCTGGATGCGGATTCGGCGAGTGCGGCGGCTTGGCGGGCGTGGGTGAGGGACTGGCCGATGTGCTGGGTGAGGCGGGCGCGTTCGAGTTCGACGGTGGCGAG
>CALFYN010000017.1 GCA_937952345.1 uncultured Acidobacteriota bacterium | reverse complement strand
CAAATCGCCTTCCGCGACGAACTCCGCGCCTGGCTCGCCGCCAACGCCCCCGCCCCCATCACCCGCGGCGCCAGCGACCCCCTCCCCCAGCGCTTCGAAAAACTCCGCGCATGGCAGCGCCAGCTCCACGACGCCGGCTGGGCCGGAGTCGCCTGGCCCAAAGCCTACGGCGGCCGCGGAGCCTCCCTCCTCGAACAGGTCATCTTCCTCGAAGAAATGGCCCGCGCCCAAGCCCCGCCCATGGCCAACACTCTCGGCCTCGGCCTCATCGGACCCACCATCATCCACTTCGGCACCGAAGAGCAGAAACGCCGCTTCCTTCCCAAAATCCTCAGTGCCGAAGAGATCTGGTGCCAGGGCTTCTCCGAGCCCAACGCCGGCTCCGACGTCGCCGCCATCCGCACCGAAGCCCGCCTCGACGGCGATCACTTCGTCATCAACGGCCACAAGGTCTGGAACAGCTACGGCTGGGTCGCCGATTGGTGCGCCCTCGTCGTCCGCACCGATCCCTCCGCCGCCAAACACAAAGGCCTCACCTACATCCTCGTCGATATGAAGTCACCCGGCGTCGAAGTCCGCCCCATCCGCCAGATCTCCGGCGAAAGCGAATTCGCCGAGCTCTACTTCACAAACGTCCGAGTCCCCGCCGCCAACGTCCTCGGCCAAGTCAACGACGGCTGGAAAGTCGCCCTCGGCACCCTCATGCACGAACGCGCCACCCTCGGCGCATCCATCACCATCCTCTACCGCCGCTCCTTCGACCGCCTCACCGAACTCACCCGCCAGATCCGCCGCAACGGCCGCCCGCTCTGCGAAGACCCCATCACCCGCCAGAAACTCGCTCAGGTCTACACCGAGCTCGAAGTCTTCCGCCTCAATCAAATGCGCGCCGTCTCGCGAGTCAGTTCGACCGGAGTCCCCGGCCCCGAAGGCTCCATCCTCAAGATCTTCTGGAGCGAGTTCAACCAGCGCTTCCAGCAAACCGCCCAGGAAATCCTCGGCCCCCACGGCATGCTCGAAGAAGGCTCCCCACACGCCGTCGATGACGGAGCCTGGAGCTACGGTTTCCTCCGCACCCGCGGCAACACCATCGAAGCCGGCACCAGCGAAATCCAACGCAACATTATCGGCCACTTCGTCCTCGGCCTCCCCAAAAGTTACTAACCGAGGTGGGGCGGGACCCCTGTCCCGCGGCCGGCCCCCTGGCCGGCCAAACCCACCCTGAAACGAGCTACCAACCATGCAATTCGAACTCTCCGAAACCCAGCAACTGCTGGCCAAAACCGCCCGCCAGTTCCTCGCCGCTGAGTGCCCCATCGCCGAAGTGCGCCGCATCATGGAAACCCCCACCGCGCACGACCCCGCGCTCCACCGCAAAATGGCCGACCAAGGCTGGACCGGCATCGCCATCCCCGAAGAACAAGGCGGCATGGGACTCGGCATGATCGAACTCGCCGCCACCTTCGAACAACTCGGCCGCGCCCTCGTCCCCGGAGCCTTCTTCTCCACCGTCGCCCTCGCCGCCCCGCTGCTCGAAACCGCCGACCAACTCGCCCCCCTCTGCGAAGGAGCCCAAACCGCCACCGCCGCCCTCATCGAAGCCGACGCCGATTGGAACCCCGCCAACTGGCAACTCCCCGCCGTCAACAACCATCTCACCGGCGCGAAGATGTTCGTCCCCGACGCCGCCCAGGCCTCCTTCCTAATCGCCGCCGCCCGCGACAACGGCAGCCTCGCCATCTACCGCATCGAGCCAAACGCCCCCGGCCTCGAAATCATCCCCCTCAAATCCATTGACCTCACCCGCCGCCTCTACGAAGTCCGCTTCCATAACACCCCCGCCGAGCCCATCCTCACCGGACCCGCCGCCGAACAAGCCATCGCCCGCGCTCTCCAAATCGCCACCCTCGCCCTCACCGCCGAAATGGCCGGAGGCATGGCCCGCGTCCTCGAACTCACCGTCGAATACGCCAAAGCCCGCAAGCAATTCGACACCCCCATCGGAAAATTCCAGGCCGTCCAGCACATGTGCGCCGACATGTACCTCTGGAGCGAGAGCACCAAATCCGCCGTCTACTACGCCGCCTACGCCCTCGACAAAAATCTCCCCGAAGCCGCTTCCGCCCTCTCCGTCGCCAAAGTCTACGCCGCCGACGCCTACCGCGAAATCGGCAACCGCGCCATCCAGATCCACGGAGGCATGGGCTTCACCTGGGAAAACGACGTCCACCTCTACTACCGCCGCGCCAAAGCCGGCGAAACCATGCTCGGCGATAACGTGTTCCACCGCGAGCGCCTCGCCTCCATCATCATTGGCTCCCTGTGATACCATCACAACCGTGAAGCCCCTATTCCTCGCCCTGTTGGCGTTAGCCCTGCCCACATTCGCCGCCAAAAACCTCGAAATCTACTTCGTCGATGTCGAAGGCGGCCAGGCCACCCTCGTCAAATCCCCCGATGGCGAATCCATCCTCTTCGACACCGGCTGGCCCGGCTTTGAAAACCGCGATGCCAACCGCATCGCCGCCGCCGCCCAGAAAGCCGGCATCTCCAAAATCGACTACCTGGTCATCACGCACTTCCACACCGACCACGTCGGCGGACTCACCCAACTCGCCGCCAAAATGCCCATCGTCAACGTCGTCGATCACGGCCAGACCGTCGAATCCAACGCCAACGCCCAGAAACTCTACGCCGCCTATGAAGCCATCGCCGCCAAAGCCAAACGCATCACCGTCAAGCCCGGCGACAAGCTCCCCATCAAAGGGCTCAACGTCGAAGTCGTCGCCGCACACGGCGTGGCCACCACCCGCTCCGGCAAGCCCAACCCCCTCTGCTCCGCCACCGAAAAGAAAGCCGACGACGCCACCGACAACGGCCAGTCCGTCGGCATGATTCTTACCTACGGCAAGTTCCGCTTCCTCGACCTCGGCGATCTCACCTGGAACAAGGAACTCGAGCTCGTCTGCCCCCAAAACAAACTCGGCAAAATTGATTTATACCTCACCACCCATCACGGCATGGATGCCAGCGGACCCGCCGCCCTGGTCCACTCCATCGCCCCCACCGTCGCCATCATGAACAACGGTGAAAAGAAGGGCGGAGCGCCTCCCGCCTGGAAAGTCATCCGTTCCTCCCCCGGCCTCAAGGATCTCTGGCAGCTCCACTTCTCCGCCGCCGGCGGCACCGAAAACAACACCGACGAAAAGCTGATCGCCAATCTCAAGGGTGAAGACCCCGGCAACTATATCTCCGTCACCGCCCAATCGAACGGCAAGTTCAGCGTCACCAACTCCCGCAATGGATTCTCCAAGAGTTACTAGAGCAGCCGTCGTACAAGCGGGCTCCGTCCTCTTCGACACCCCCGCCACGCTCGCCAAACTCCAGCAGCGCCTCGCCGAAGCCGCCATCCAAGGCGCGCAACTCATCGTCTTCCCCGAAGCCTTCCTCGGCGGCTATCCCAAAGGCATGGACTTCGGAGCCGTCGTCGGCCACCGCACCCCCGAAGGCCGCGCTCAATTCCGCCAGTACTTCGAATCCGCCATCGACGTCCCCGGCCCCGAAACCGCGCAAATCGCCGACGCCGCCCGCCGCTACAACGCCTGGATCGCCGTCGGCGTCATCGAGCGTGACGGCGGCACCCTCTACTGCACCGTGCTCTTCTTCTCACCCGACGGCACCCTTGCCGGCAAGCACCGCAAAGTCATGCCCACCGCCATGGAGCGCCTCATCTGGGGCTACGGCGACGGCAGCACGCTCACCGTGCTCGATACCCCAATCGGCAAACTCGGAGCCGTCATCTGCTGGGAAAACTACATGCCCGCCCTGCGCATGGCCATGTACGCCAAAGGCATCGAACTCTATTGCGCCCCCACCGTCGACGACCGCGACACCTGGCCGCTCTCCATGCGCCACATCGCCTTTGAAGGCCGCTGTTTCGTACTCTCGGCTGTGCAGCACACCGACAAGATCCGCGGCGGCAGCATCATCGTCAACCCGCAAGGCCAGGTCCTCGCCGGACCCGTCTACGGGGAAGAAGCCGTCCTTGTCGCCGACCTCAACCGCAACGAAATCGCCGAAGGCAAATTCGACCTCGACACCACCGGCCACTACGCCCGCCCCGACATCTTCCAACTCAAAGTCAACGAATCCCCCGCCCCCGCGGTCTCACCCCTACCGGAATAAGATCACGCATCCCCAATGCGTCCCCGGGCGACTTCATCCAGTCTCACCGCGATCATCGGGAACTTGGCAGCCAGCGCGCGATCCGCGGTCACAAGCTTCAAATACAGCATCTCCGCCAATGCCACATACTCACAGTCGTATGCCGATGAGCGTGTCTCGATTGCGAGTTCCAGCACCCGCCGGCTTGATATCGCACGGTCCGCGGTGGTGACTCGTTTCCGCACTCTCGTCAGCGCGTGCATGGCTTGCTCCAACTCAATCCGTCCCGCTCGAATCGACTTTGCCAGGATATTGCGCATCTCAGGCAGCCAAATCGGAGGAACAATCCAAACCGCGTCTCTTACCAACAAAGCTTCGATGTCGGCTGAATCGCCCGCGGCATAAGCAGCCAGGACGTTCGCATCGACAACAATCACCTTCGGCTCTCTCGCACCATGTCCACAATCTCATCCACCGTCGGGGCAGGCCCCTTCTTCGCCAACTGTTCAATCCACTCGCGTAGTCCCATGACCTCACCCTCAACCTCTTCTTTCGAGGGAGGCGCAAATCGCACCAGGATCTCCAGCATCTCCTGATTGATGCTAGTTCCCTTCTTCTCCGCGCTCTCCTTCAACCGCGCATACGTCGCATCCGGAATGTTCTTCAGCGTATAACTCTTCATCGCATCGTCCCGTCTGCCTTCATGCTAACACCCGCACCCGAGGCAGAAACCGCCCCGTCCGCTCCATATATCCCCGATACCCATCCCCAAAC
>CALFYN010000016.1 GCA_937952345.1 uncultured Acidobacteriota bacterium | reverse complement strand
CTGCCATGCGCCGTCACCCTCCTTGGCAAACCCGCGCGCCGCGCCCTTGGGCGGATCGAAGTCGCTCTCCAAGTCCTCTTTCCGGACCTGCGGGAAAAGGCACCCCGCCATCGCCACGAACAGAATCGCGTGTTTCATACTCCACTGCCTATTGACGGTGTACCTCGCATTTGCGTTGACGCTCCCACCCTTGCGCGATACGATAATCACATAAGAAATGCA
Source organism: uncultured Acidobacteriota bacterium (assembly GCA_937952345.1). GTDB lineage: Bacteria > Acidobacteriota > Terriglobia > Bryobacterales > Bryobacteraceae > CADEFT01. The sequence goes on along the minus strand of CALFYN010000016.1, from coordinate 7,955 downwards.
TGAGTCACCGCATGCAGTGACAGGTTTGCTCAAACGGGGCCGCGACGGGGATCCAAAGGCCATCAGCGACTTGTTGCCGCTGGTCTACGATCAATTGCGCTCGCTCGCCGACAAATACATGAAGTCGGAGCGGCAGGGGCATACCCTGCAAGCCACCGCCCTTGTCCACGAAGCCTACATGCGTCTGGCCGGCGCCGACATCGACTATGAAAACCGCGTCCATTTCTTCGCCGTCGCCGCAGGTGTGATGCGCCGTATCCTTGTCGATCACGCCAAGAGCCGTGGCCGGCAGAAACGTGGCGCGGGCGCCGCCCGCGTTACCCTCAACGAAGCCGTCCATGTGGGCAATGACCCCGATTCCCCCATCGCCGAAATCGACGATGCCCTCATCGAACTCGCCAAAGTGGATGAGCGCAAGGCGCGGATCGTCGAGCTGATCTACTTCGGCGGATTGACGTATGACGAAACCGCGTCCGTGGTGGGCGTTTCCGCCGTCACCGTCCATCGTGAACTGAAATTCGCCCGCGCCTGGCTGCAGCAACAGATGGCCGGAGGCGCATGAGTGCCGACCGCTGGCTGCGGATGCAGGAACTGTTTCACGCTGCCTCCGAACTGAGCGGCGCGGCACGAGCCGCTTATCTCGACCAGTGGTGCCCCGATGACCCCGCCCTCCGCCGCCAGGTGGAGGACCTCCTCGCTTCCAACGAAGAAGAGGATCTCGTGGAAAAGTCGGTGCGCCAGGCCGCCAGCCAGGTGCTGGAAGACAAGGAAGAGGCAACCGAAGAACGCCTCGGCCCCTTCCGCATCCTCCGCAAACTCGCATCCGGCGGCATGGGCTCCGTCTACCTCGCCGCCCGCGATGATGATCAGTTCCAGCAGCAGGTGGCCATCAAGCTCATCCGCTACGGGCTGAACCGCGAAGACATTCTCCGCCGCTTCCGCGCCGAACGCCAGATTCTGGCCAACCTCGCCCACGCCAACATCGCAAGGCTCCTCGATGGAGGCGTCACCTCGGAAGGCCTTCCCTACCTCGTCATGGAGTTCGTCGACGGGCTCACCATCGACGCATACTGCCGCGACAAAAACCTGTCCGTACGCGGCCGGCTGGAACTGTTCCTCACCGTCTGCGAAGCCGTGCAGAGCGCCCATGCGAGCCTGGTCGTGCATCGCGATATCAAGCCCGCGAATATCCTGGTGACGGCCGATGGCGTGGTGAAGCTGCTCGATTTCGGCATTGCGAAAATCCTCAACGCGCCCACCGATGAGCCCGCCCTGACGCGCGCCACGGACCGCGTCATGACGCCTGAGTACGCCAGTCCCGAACAGATCCGTGGCGAGCCCGTCACCACCGCCACGGACGTGTATGCCCTCGGCGTGCTGCTCTACGAACTGCTCACCGGCCGCCGCCCCTTCCGCCTGGAAAACACCACCGCCGCCGAAGCCGAGCGCATCATCTGCGAATCGGAGCCCGATAAGCCCAGCACCGTCGTGGCGGCCACGGCACGCGAAGGCCACTCGTTGCGCAACGAACTCTCCGGCGACCTCGACAACATCGTCCGCATGGCGATGCGCAAGGAAGCGCCCAGGCGCTATCCATCGGCCGGCGCGCTCGCCGAAGACATCCGCCGCTACCTCGATGGCTTCCCCGTCGTCGCCGCCCCGGACTCCTTCAATTACCGCGCCGGCAAATTCGTGCGCCGCCACAAGGCCGCCGTGGCCATGGCCACTCTCGTCGCCATGCTCATTGTCGGCTTCGGCATCGGCATGGGCGTGCTCGCCAGGCGCGCCCAGCGCGAGCGCGACACCGCCCAGCAGGTCTCGCAATTCATGATGGATCTGTTCGCCGTCGCCGATCCGGAACGCGCCCGCGGCCGCGAAGTCACGGCCCGCGAGGTGCTCGACCGCAGCGCCGCCAAACTGCGCGAGCTCGATAACCAGCCGGTTATCCAGGCCCGCCTCCTCGATCACATGGGCCGGATCTACGAGAACCTCGGCCTCTATGAACAATCGGCATCGCTGCTGGAACGTGCCGTAAACTTGCGGCGCAAAATGGCCGATCGCGACGACGCCGCCCTGGCCTCCTCCCTCAAGGCGCTCGCTGAACTGCGCCGCCGCAATTCGAGGTTCGGCGAAGCGGAAGCCTTGGCGCGCGAGTCCCTCGCCATCCGCACCCGCCTCCATGGGGAACGGCATTTCGATGTTGCCGAATCGCTCAATACGTTGGCCCTCACACTCGATGAGGCCGGCCGCCCCAAGGACGCCGAACCCTATTTCCGCCGCCTGCTGGCCATGCGCGATGTGCTCCGCACCAACGATCCCAACCAGCACCTGGAAACCGCCGTCCTCAGCAACCTCGGGGGGAGCCTGCGCGAACAGAATCGCTTCGACGAGGCTGAAAAATACCTTCGCGAGTGCCTCGAGATCCGCCGCAAAACGCTCAAGGGAGATCATCCCAGACTCGCCTTGATCATTTCCAAGCTGGGCGGCGTATTCACCGATGCGGAACGCTATCGCGAAGCCGAACCCCTCTTACGCGAAGGCCTGGCCATGCGCCAAAGACTCCACGGCGAAAACCACCCCAACGTGGCCAACTCCTACAGCAACCTCGGCCACGCCCTGGTCGGCCTCGGCCGTCTGGATGAAGCCGAACGCGCCTACCGCAACGCCATCGACGTCGACCGCAAGCTATTTGGCGATCGGAACCGCACCGTCGCCATCGACCTGCGCAACCTCGCCCGCCTGATCCGCAAACAAGGTAGAGACGCCGAAGCTGAACCGATGCTTCGCGAAAGCCTCCTCATCAACCGCAAACACGCGCCCCCCGGACATCCGTCCACCACCTTCGCTCTCCTCTACCTGGGAGAATTGCTCTCCGACACCGGACGCGCGCGGGAAGCCGAACCACTCCTGCGCGAGGCCTCCGCCATCCGCCAAAAGCGCTACGCCGATACCCCTTGGATGGTCGCCATTGTCGACGCCGAACTCGCCGGCGCACTCCTCCGCTCCGGCCGCGAAGCCGAAGGCCGCCCCCTGCTCGAAGCGAGCCTGGCCACACTGCGCGCCGCCCGCGGTGCGAACTCCCCCGAAGTCCGGCACGCCGAGCGGCTCCTCCCGCAAAAAACACAATCTTCGATGAAGTGATCCTCTATCCCCCGTCGCTTACCTGGGTGAGACCGAGGGAAACAGAAAGGATCGCCATGAAGACAGCCGATATCGCCAAATGGTCAGCCTGGGATTGGAAATGGAAACTGCTTTGCGCTAAGCCGTCCGGAGACGGCGCCGTGGGAGTCATCTTCTGCTGGAAAAGCATGCAGTCCTTATATGAAGGGGGCGTCGATTACAACAAGCCTTCCACGGCGGATTTCGTCCTCAAACCGATCTTCACCTCCGGCGCCAACCCCAAGTTCGCCGAGTTCATGCTGAAAACCACCGGCGCGGCCACCACCGTGAACAGCGCGCCCATCCCGCGCGATTCCACCGCCGGCCGGGCCATCATCGAAGCCATCCAGCGCTTCGTCAATGCCGAACGCGTCGGCACCCCACTGCGCATGAAGTGGGAAGCCATGCTGCCTCACATCAGATCCTGCACCGCCTTCCTGATCCAGGACACCGTGAAGAACTTCAAGGATTTCGGCAATGAATACCGCGTTTCCGGCCACAACCGCGGCTTGCGCGAGATCCTCCGCGACCAGGCCCTCATGACCAATCTCGGCAAGCTCTTCGCCGTCGATTCCATCATCGGCAACGGCGACCGCCTCTGCTATCCCAATACCGGCAACATCCTCTACGGCAAGTTCGGCACCGTCTACGCCATCGATACCACCGCCGTTCTCACCAGCTACAAAGAGATGGTCAGCGACGCCACCAAAATCACCTGGGTTCTGGGCGTCTCGCCAGGCAAGGCCGATGACTTCGCCAATGAAATCGTCACCCGCGGCGGCATGTCCGTCCCCTCCAAACAGCAGCAGCAGGAGTATGTCAAAGACGCCGAATCCAAGGGCGGCTTCAGCGACAAGCACGTCCCCTCGCAACCCGGCTTCGCCATGAAAGAGCTCTTCGAGCCGGGCACATGGTGGGACAACGAATTCCAGCCTCACCTGATGAAGGGTCTCGACGGCGAAACCAAGCGCAACCTCGCCAACAAGGTTCCTCCGCCCGTGCCGCCTCGCCCCCTCGAGTGGAAAAACGCCAAGTCATGGTTCCTCGAAGGCGTCGAGGAAGGTATCCGGGTCATCGACCAGAAGCTCTCCGGAGCCAACTGGATGATGATCAAGATGCAGTGGAAGAAATACGTCTTCCAGTACGGTGGCGATCCCAACCTCGATTGGACGAACTTCAAGATGCGCCGCCTCTACTTCAAGGCCCGCAAATCCGGCAAGAGCGAGAAAGAGGCCATGAACGAGGTGAAGCAGTACGCCCTGAGGAAGATCGCTTAATTGCGTTGGGCTGGAGCCGCGGCCAGCCGGTGGTAGAATAACGGTTTCAAACCTCATGGTTTCCCGCCGCGGCTTTCTCTCCCTGGCAACTTCAATACCGGCGGCCCCACAGGCTGCTCGTGTAGCAGGCCGCCGGCGTCCCAACTTTCTCTTTTTCTTCCCCGACCAACTGCGCCCCGACTGGATCTTGCCCAGCAAGGATCTGCCTCTCGAGACACCCCATCTGACGGCGCTCGCCAAAACCGGCATGCGCTTCAGCCGCACGACGGTGGCATCTCCGCTCTGCGCCCCGTCACGCGCCTGTCTTGCCACGGGCCGGGAATACCACCGCTGCGGCGTCCGCAACAACAGCCAGGATCTGCCGCTCGATTACCCCACCTTCTATCAATCCCTGCGCGAATCCGGCTACCACGTCATGGGATGCGGCAAGTTCGATCTGCACAAAGCCACCCGCGATTGGGGCATTGATGGCCGCCGCTTTCTGCCCGAATGGGGCTTCTCCGACGGCATCGACAACGCCGGAAAGATGGACGCCATCTCGAGCGGCGCCGTCGAAGCCCGTGACCCCTACATGGCCTTCCTCCATCGCCGCGGACTCGCCACGGCCCACCTCGAAGATTTCCGCCGCCGCAACGGCCTCAACAGCTACCTGCACACCGAACCCACTCCCCTGCCCGAGGACGCCTACTGCGACAACTGGATCGCCACCAAGGGCCTGGAACTGCTGCGCCGCGCCCCCACCGGCAAACCATGGTTCCTGCAGGTGAACTTCACCGGACCGCACAACCCCGTCGATATCACCCGCCGCATGGAGCGCACCGTGCGCCGCCGCCAGTTCCCAGAACCGGACGATTACGAAGAGCACACGGTGGCAAAGCACGTCGCTATCCGCCAAAACTACTCCGCCATGGTGGAAAATATTGACCGCTGGCTCGGCATCTACACCGAAGAGCTACGGCGCCGCGGCGAGTTGGAAAACACCATCATCGTCTTCAGCAGCGACCACGGCGAAATGCTGGGCGATCACGACCGCTGGGGCAAGAGCGTCCCTTACCTGCCTTCGGTCAATGTTCCGCTGCTGGTGTCAGGCCCGGGCATCGCCGCGGGAATCGCCTCAGACGCCCTCGTCAGCCACTACGACCTCGCCGCCACCTTCCTCGATTTCGCCGCCGCGCCCCGCCTCCCCGATGCCAACAGCCTGTCGCTTCGCCCCTTGCTGCAGCGCCAGGCCAAGTCCCACCGCGAGTATGTGCTCTCGGGCCTCGACCGCTGGCAGTTGGTGTTCGATGGGCGCTACAAACTCATCCGCGGCTTTGAAACCGAGCCGCCCGTCAAAGGCAAACCCCGCACCGAACCCAAACCCATCCTCTTCGATCTGAAGCTCGATTCGGGCGAAACTTCGAACATCGCCCGCGAAGCGCATACCCAGGTGGAGCGCCTCTCGAAGCTCCTGCTGTAAAGCCGTTACCGCACCGTCACCACAACCCTGGAAACACCACACCCCTGCGCCAGCAGGTTCACGTCCCGGCCCTCCACCGTTCCTCCACCCTTCGCATCGGCTTCGACGGCATACTTGCCAGGCGGCAGGTTTCGAAACACCATGTGCCCCTTCCCATCGGTTCGGCCGGAACGCTTCACTGGCCCCTCGATGCGCACTCTGGTTCGCACCGGCTCGATGCCGCTCCCCTGCGTGACCCAAACCGTCAGGCTGGTGCCCGCCGTGGGCTTCATCGTCCGCCGGCTGCGCAGAAAAGGCAGCAGCCGGCTCTCCGCAATCCTTCCGCATATGGGCGCCCGCACCTTGCCATCGGATTCGCGGTACGCCTCCACGAACCCCTGCCACCCAAGCGCCGGACCGTCCGGCTGCAACACCTCGACAATCTCACCCTCCGCCGTGCCCAGCAGTGGTTCCACCACGCGGTAGCGCACGGCAAACGCCGGCCGGAATCCCGGATGGCCGTCAGGCCAGCCCTTCCCCGTATTCGAAACCTCCACCACCGCACCCACGAAGAACACGCTTCTCTCCTGGATGGCGCCGCACGGTGGCTCGCCCGGTTTTGCTTCCACCGTGATGCAGGAAGTGGCGCCAAGGGCCCCAGCAAAGACCAGGCCCAGCACGCCCATCCCGCTCATCCACTGCATTTGGACCCCCTAAAAATCGAACAGGCCCGAACCGCATGCCAGCGGCCCGGGCCCATCGGTGAACTTCGCGCTTCCGATGCCGAATCAGACTACCGGCTCTGGACGATGCCGGTTCAAGTAGTCCGTAATCTGATCCTTAATCTGCAGTTTGAGCTTCTTCAAACGCGCTTCCTCCAACTGTTCGTCTTCGGAGGGGTGCGCTTTGGCTTCCAGTTCATGCACTCGCTTCTTCAAGTCCGCGTGCTGTTCCACCATGTGCCGGAACTCTTCACTGTGCTGCATCAGTTGCGCTTTCAATTCTTCTTGCGTGATCTCCATAGACAGGGTCTCTCCTTCCTGAGATACCACGCCGAGTCGGGTTGTTCTTTGAGGAAAATCAATGGCTCGGTGGGTGAGAATCATTCGTCTATCATGTGGGCAGGTCACCGAACGGCCTGCCGTCTGAACAAACGGTAACACAGTTACCACGGCAATACAATACAGCCCTCGCTGTAGGGAAGTACCATATCAGTTCCCCCGGTTTCCGCCCCTTCTCACCAGCTCACTTCGACCAGCGAAACTCCCTGCCGCGGCAGCGCGAAACGGCTCTCCATCAACCCGTTACGCGCCTTCACCCACTGCGGCGATCCCACCATCCGCAACTGCCCCGCCGCCTCCAGCGCCCCGTATTGCTCCCCGGAAGGCTGCTGTGGCGATCCCATCTGCTTCCACACCGTGTAGGCGTTCGAATGCCGTTCATCCACGCGGTAATGCCGCACCAGCACCCGGTCCACCGCCGGCGGCACCCCGGCCACCGTCAACGCCACCTCTGCCGGCGCCACCGCCACATCGTCGTCATGATAATTCCACACCATCGTGCGGATGGCGTTCGTCCCGCGCACCGCCATCGCCCCGATATCCGCCCGCCCTTTCACCCCCGATTGCAGCATCTCCTCCACCCCCAGCGCCCCGCTCGATTCCGCCTTCACGCGCTCCCCCTGCATCATCCCGAACATCCGGAACACGTTCAGCACCGGCTTATCGATGCCGTTCGTCGCCAGGTCACGGAAACCGTCGAAATACGGCTGATCCTCAAACTCAAACGCCCACGTCACCGCCCCTTCGAAATTCACCCCATGCTTCGCCGCCAGTTCATGCTTGCGCGCGAACGTCGCCGCCGTGTAACTCGAATACATCGTCCCGTTGCGATAGGCATTCTGCGGGTTGAATCGCACCGAGCACGCCGCGCAACCTTCCGGATCCGATTCCCCAATGATCACGGGCAACTTCTTCAGCGAGGGGAACGAAGCGACAATCGCAAACCCCTTGTCGATATCGCGCAGTTGGAATTCGCTCCCCATCCGCACATGCCCGTCCACCACCTTCGGCCGCCCCTGG
>CALFYN010000015.1 GCA_937952345.1 uncultured Acidobacteriota bacterium | reverse complement strand
TATTTTTTCGGGAAGGGGATTATTGATCCGGTGGATGATATCCGGGCTTCGAATCCTCCGGTGAACGAGGCTTTGTTGACGGCGCTAACGAAGGATTTCGTGGATCATGGGTTTGATTTGCATCACCTTGTGCGGACGATAGCGAATTCGCGGGCGTATCAGGCGAGCATTGCGACGAACGAGTGGAACGAGGAGGATTACATCAACTTCTCGCACCAGATGCCGCGGCGGCTGAGCGCGGAACAATTGCAGGATGCCTTGTTTGTGGCGACGGGATCGCGGCCGGATTTTCCGGAGGTGCCGGATGATTTGCTGGCCCAGCAGTTGCCTGATCCGCATGTGGGCAAGGATGGGTTTCTGGATTTGTTCGGGCGTCCGCAGCGTGAGTCGGCGTGCGAGTGTGAGCGGCGTACGGATTTGAGCTTGCCGCAGGCGTTGAATCTGGTGAATGGCGGGGATATTGCGGGGGCGATTGCGGATCCGAAGGGCGTGGTGGCGCGGCTGATTACTGCGGGGGTGACGGACCGGCAGTTGATTGAGGAGTTGTATATGGGGGCGCTGAGCCGGCCTCCTTCCGCGGCGGAGTATGACCAGGCGGTGACGTTTCTGAAGAAAGGGGAGAGCCGGGCGGCGCGGGCTCAGGATTTATTGTGGGCCTTGGTGAATAGCAAGGCGTTCTTGTTTAACCGGTAGCTTAGATCTTGTCGAGGCCTTCGGTTAGTTCGACGTAGGCGCCCCAGGGGTCGGTGAAGAAGGCGATGGAAATGCCGAGGGCGGGGACCTGGCGGTAGGGGACGTCGAATTTGATGCCGGCGGCTTCGAGCTTTTTCACGAATTGTTCGAGGCCTCGGATTTCGAAGCCGATGTGGTCCATGGCGCGGCCTTTGGTGGGTTCGACGGGCGTTTCCGAGGGAGAGAAGGTGAGGTTGACGCCGGGGAGATCGGCGGCATCGAAGCGGAGACGCTTGCCGGGGATGGCTCCGAAGTGTTTGGCGTACCAGGCCTGGGTTTCGAGGTGCTTGCCGTTGAAGAAGTGAATGTGGTGGTGGGCGATGGGGATGGTCATGGACTTGTCTTCGCTGAGTTCGACTTTCACTTCTCCGGGAGCCATGACGAAGCCCTGGCGGGTTTGGGGATTGGTGGCGGCGATGCGGAAGCCCATCTCTTTGCATTTGGCGAGGTAGGCGTCGAGATCCTTGACCTTGAAGCCGAGGTGGTTGACGGCGCTGCCTTCTGAGCCTCCTCCGACTTGTGGGCGCTTGGTGACGACGACGATCACGTCGGGGAATTTGTAGACCTCCATCTTGCCGAGTTTGGCTACGGTGCCGCCGAGGTAATCGATCCAGAATTTGCGAGAGGCTTTGAGATCGGTGGTGCTGAGGTGGAGATGGCCCATGGCGACTCCGGTGCTGTTGGGGGCGGGCAATTGGGCCAGTAGCGGCATGGCAAGAACAAAGAGGGCAAAAGTGCGCATGAGGAGATGGTACAACGGCTCAGCGTCCACCGCGCAGATACCAGCGGGAGACTACTTTCATTGCCGGCTTGTTCCAGGGGGTGTGGGAGCCGTCGGAAGGGCCGCCAAAGCCGTTGGTGCCGACTTTCCACCAGTAGACTCCCTGGAACCATGGCTTGTTGTAGAAGCCTTGGAAGATGGCTTCGTAGCAGCGGGCCTGGTCTTCGGGGGAGAGCTTGCGCGGGGTTTCATCCCAGGGCTGGCGGTGCGGAGCTTCGAGACTGGTGAATCCGGCTTCGGGGAAAATGATGGGTTTGGCGAACTTCTTGTGGACGGCTTCGACGCGGGCCACGGTTTGGGTGGTGGAAAGGTCGTCGGGGAGGGGGTAGTAGTTGTTGAGTCCGATGTAATCGACGGCGTCCCAGAAGCGGGTGGTTTCGAATTCGGGGCCGAAGTTGGCGGAGTAGGTGAGCTTGCCGGGGTAAAGCTGACGGGCGCGTTGGATGAGGCTGCGCCATTCGGCTTCGTAGCGGGCGAGGCGGGAGAATTCGACACCGACGGAGAAGAGATTGGCACGGATGCGGGTGGCGAGGGTTGCGTAGTGTTCGAGGAAGAGGCGGTATTGCTGGAACCACTGCTTGCGGTCGGATTCTTTGGGGAAGTCGATGTCGGTGGTGCTACCGCCGCGGAGCCAGAGTTGGGGTTTGAGGAGGATTTTGAGGCCGGCGGCGCGGGCCACTTCGCTCAATTGGGCGATGGCGTCGTCGCGCTCCATGGTGCGGGTGCCGCTGAAACGGACGGAGGGCTCGCCTTTGGGGGCGAAGCCGTAGGGGACGAAGGCGACGGAGTTGATGCCGTACTGCGGGAGGGAACGAAGGATCTGGCGAGCGCGATCAGAGGCATAGCCATCGGGGAATTCGGCGGTGTAATTGACGCCGCGCTGGAAGGGTACGGTGGGCGAGGGGGGAGCGGCGGCCAGCGCGAGGAGGTGGCGGCGGGTGATGGATGGTGCCGGTGACGCCATGCCAAATAGGTTATGCCAACCATAGCGCGAAAACCAGCCGGGGAGTTGGGTGAAATGACCCGAACACGATACGCAGGAAGTGCACTGTGTATGTTGACGCAAGGGCAAGTGGACGAGAAATCACGAGTTGCAGGAATTGGCATTCCAGTTGCTCCTAATAAGCCTGAGTTTCCTTAGAGGGACACCCAAGAGAGGCCATGCAGCCGACCATCGCAGTGAACGAACCCGTGTCCGCAAGCCGGACGCCACGACAGATCGAGCAGCATATCGTCGAGATCGTGAGCGATTCCGGCGAAGGAGCGCAGACCTGCGGACAGATGTTCGCGTCGTTATGCGCGCGGAGCGGCAATGGAATCTGGACGGTAGAGATCATCCCCGCGGAGATTGAACCGCCGGCACGGTCGCGTGCCGGGGCAAGCGGATACCGCATCCGGTTGGGTTCAAAGCCGGTGAGCAATGCGGGCGATACGGCCGATGTCGTGGTGGCCTTTAATGAGCAGGTGCTGTACAGCCGGATCGACACGAAGGCGCTGCGGCCGGGGACGATTGTGTTTCTGGACCAATCGTGGGCCGAGCATGCGGTGGAAGATATCCGGCTGAAGTACGCCGAAGCGGTGAAGGATTTCCACCGGCTTGGCTACATCGTGGTGGAGATTCCGATTGAGCGGGAGTGCCTGAAGCACACCGATGATGCGCGGCGCGGGAAGAACATGTGGGTGCTTGGGTTGCTGTGCGCGCTGTATGACCTGGACATGGAGATGGTGCGGGGGGATATTGCGAAGCGCTTCGGGAAAAAAGGCGAAGGCGTGATTCGCAAGAACGTGCTGCTGCTCGAGGACGGGTATCAGTGGGCGATGCAGCACACCGCGGAGCGGTTCCACATTCCGGGGCACAAGAGCGATGTACCGATGGTGGTGATGAACGGCAACCAGGCAATCGGTTTGGGCGTGATGGCGGCGGGTATGGAGGTGTGCTCCATGTACCCGATTACGCCGGCGACGTCGGCATCGCACTTTCTGGCATCGGCCTTCGATCAGGTGGGCGGGTTTGTACACCAGGCGGAAGACGAGATTGCGGCGATTGGATTCGCCATCGGAGCTTCGTACGCGGGCAAGACCGCGGTGACGATTACGTCCGGTCCGGGGCTGGCGCTAAAGACGGAGTTCATCGGACTGGCGGTGATGGCCGAGGTTCCGCTGGTGATTGTGGTGGTGCAACGCGGCGGGCCATCGACGGGTTTGCCGACGAAGATCGAGCAGGGCGACTTGCTGGCGGCGTTGTACGCATCGCCGGGGGACAGCCCGAAGATCATCATTGCTCCGGCAACGATTGAGGAATGTTTTCACTTCATGATCACGGCGCGGAAGCTGGCGGAGGATTTCCGGGGTCCGGTGATGGTGCTGACGGACGCGAATCTGGCGACCGGGCAGCAGCCGTTCCCACGGCCCAAGTGCAGCGAGGCGTGGCTTGCGCCGCCGGTGGACCAATCGGATTGGGATCGCGAGATCCCGCCATTTGCTTGGGATGAGGAGACGGGGTTGTCGCAGCGTCCGATCCCGGGGCAGCGCGGTGGAGAGCATGTGGTGACGGGATTGGCGCATGACCGGGCGAGCCATGTGGCGTATGAATCGGCGATCAACCAGCAGTCGATGGAGATGCGGAGCCGCAAGCTGGCGGTGTTCCAAAGCACGCTGAAGCCGCCGGTGGTGCATGGCGATCCGGAAGGAGATTTGTTGGTGGTTGGCTGGGGGTCTACTCTGGGGGCGATTGAGGAAGCTGTGGACAGGCTGCGCGCCGATGGACATCGGGTGAGCAGTTTGCATCTGCGATTCCTCTCGCCCTTTGAGCCTGGCTTGCAGGAGATCTTCTCACGGTTCCGGAATGTGATGACGGTGGAGATCAACTACAGCGACGCCCCGGGCAGGCCGTATATCAACGAGGAGTCGCGGCGCTATTCGCAGTTGGCGATGCTGCTGCGGGCGCGGACTCTGATGGACATCGATTGCTGGTCTCGTGTGCCAGGCAGCCCGCTGCCTCCGGGCATGATCGAGCAGGAACTCCGGCGCAGGCTGGAAGCGGTGAAGGAGGCATAGGAGGCAGCATGCAGGGGCTCAGGAAAGATTGGGAAGTGGAAGCGCCGCCGCGCGAGTGTTCGCTCGAAGACTACATGGGAGCGGAGCCGCGGTGGTGTCCGGGCTGCGGGGACCATTCGGTGTTGGGGGCGGTGCAGCGGCTGGCGCGCGATCAGCAATTGCAGCCGGAAAAGACGGTGGTGGTATCGGGGATTGGCTGCTCGAGCCGGTTTCCGCACTACATGAAGACGTACGGGTTTCACGGGCTGCATGGGCGGGCGTTTCCGCTGGCCTGCGGGGTGCGCAGCCGGCGGCCGGATCTGGATATCTTCGTGGTGACCGGCGATGGGGATTGCTGTGCGATCGGAACGGCGCACTGGATTCACGCGATCCGCTACAACATGGATCTGACGGTGCTGCTGCTCGATAACAATATCTACGGATTGACGAAGATGCAGACCTCGCCGACGACGCGGCCGGGGGAGCGATCGAACACGCACCCGAAGGGGTCAGTGCTGCCTTCGCTGAATCCGATTTCGGTGACGTTGGGGATCAACAACGCGAGCTTCGTGGCGCAGACGATTGACTGGCATCCGCCGCATCTGTACGCGACGATCAAGGCGGCGCATGAGCACCGCGGATTGTCGTTCGTGCGCGTATTCCAGCGCTGCCCGCACTACACGTCGCATATCTTCGCTCCGGCGCAATCGGATCCGGCGCGTGTGGTGGTGATGACGCATGCGGATGGGATCCATGCCGATGAAGCGGCGATGAAATTGTTTCCGCACAAGGTGACACACGATCCTTCCAATCTGGAAGAGGCGCGCAAGCTGGCCAACGACGATGAGGCGTTCGTGATCGGGCTGTTCTATAAGTCGGATGAATGCGCGCGGTACGATCAGGCGACGTCGCAGGGCATCGGGATGACGAGCATGGAGAAACTGGCGGCGATGGATCGGGCGCTGGACCGGTTCGCCTTGTAGGAGCGCACATGCCGGTAACAGTGGAACAGAGCACAGCGGCGAGGACAGGAGGATGGCGAGAGCAGCTTCGCGCGTTCCACCTGACCGGACAGGGGCTGGAGGAGTGCCGGGAGATTCCGGCAACCTTGGCGACGCCGGATGCGCGGGCGGCGGTGCTGGCCGAGACATGTGGACGCTTGCTGTGCGAGGCGCGGGCGGCGGCACGCGGGGCGTTTGACGCCCGGGTGAGCCGGGAGAAGGCGAGACTCGATGATTTGTTGCGGATGGACGATAGCCATTCCGCGGAGTTGGTGACCAGCGAATCGGTGGCGTCGTCGCTGGGGACGGAGGGGAATCAATTTCTGGATCCATCGGCGCTGGCGCGGGCATTGCGGCGGCCGAAGCGGCCGAAGGGGATGGCGGCGGAGCGGCGGGCGAAGATCGAATGGGCGCGCAAGACGTTGGGGGATTACCTGGATGCGGCGCGGGACGGGGCTCCGTTTCATGTCGTGGCGGCGGTTGGGGACGATGCGTTCGCGGCGGCGATCGAGTTCGACGAGATGCTGCTGGGGAACATGAGTTCGGTGCAGCGTGCGTTGCGCATTGCGCACCTGGAGTGCGATAGCCATGAGGACGCAACGGCACACGAAGAGCAGTTGAACCGGGTGACGTGGCGTTCGGCGAAAGCGGACGATCTGCTGGCATTGCCACCAGTGATCGCGCTGGAGAACGCGAGCCAGGCGTCGGGCGCGCATATGGCGTCGCTGGCGCGGCTGATGCGGTCGGGGCGTCCGGTGATTGCGCTGGCGATCGCGGAGGAAGACTTCGCGAGCTTCGATTTCGGCTATCAATGCCTGGGGTTTCGCGAGGCCTGTGTTGTGCAGAGTTCGCTGGATCAATGGGAACATGCGGCGGCGGCGCTGCCGGTGATTGCGGTGCAGGCGCGGCCGGCGGTGGTGTTTCTGAATACGGCGGGCGTACCGATGGGGCGGCATTTGTTTGCCTCGCGTACATTTCCGCATTTCTTCTACAATCCCGGCGCGGGGACGACGTGGAAAGAGCGATTTTCTCTTCTGCTGCCGGATGGTGAGGAGGCAGCCACGGGGGCGCTGGCGGCGTTGCACAGCGAAGCGTGGCGCGAGCATTTCCGGCTGATTCCGCAGGGATCGTGGGAAGAGGAACAACTGGAGTTTGGGGAGTATCTGGCGCGGTACGGGAGCGAAGCGCCGCTGGCGGTGCCGTTCCTGGCGCTGACGGGCGAAGATGGTTCGGCGATGCGTGTGGCGTTGACGCGGGATCTTGCGGACGCGTGCCGAGACCGGATGCTCGCGTGGCGATTGTTGGAGGAACTGGCTGGGGTACGCAACTCATATGTCGAATCAGCCACTGCACAATTGCGCGAGGAATTGGGAACATCTTCGACGACGGATGAAGCGGCGCTGGTGGAACGGGTGAAGATCGAAACCATCCAGAAGCTGGTGTCAGTGTTGATGAGCTCACAGCCGTTGCCCGCCGGATCGTTGAGCGGGATCCTGCTGCCACCGATGCCGGTTCCGGCGTTGGCGCCAGCGGCCGCGCCCGTTGCGCCGAAGGCTCCGGAGGAGCAGGCCGCGGCGGCGGTGGTGACGCCGGAAGCGGAGGAGGAAGTTTCCGAAGATCCGTACATCGATTCGTTCCTGTGCACGAGTTGCAACGACTGCATGAAGATTAACAAGCTCGTCTTTCAATACGATGGCAACAAGCAGGCGTATATCGCCGATGCCAAGGCGGGCACTTACGCGGAATTGGTAAAGGCGGCCGAGGGATGCCCCGCCAAGTGCATCCATCCGGGTAAACCGAGGCCTGGAGATACATCGGCGACGCCGGAGATTTTGGCTCGGGCGGCGAAGTTGGGATAGAGGAGAAAACTCATCATGTCTTTGGAGAGAGACTGCCGACTTGCCGCCCCTTTTTTATTCATTGAAGGAAGGTAGATTGCAATGATCACTGATACCGTTCCGAAGCTGAACCTACC
>CALFYN010000014.1 GCA_937952345.1 uncultured Acidobacteriota bacterium | reverse complement strand
GGTTTGGGCAAGGGCCGGTCTTCGAATTTGTCCTGTTCCTCCAAGCGCAGCGGAATATGACCATGGCGGACGGAGACACGCAGCAGGAGGCCGCGGCCGGGAGATTCCTCGAACCGGACGCGGTCAATGAATTGTGTCTGCACTCCACCGTTCAGAAAGGAACGGTAGGTGTCGGCCATCAAGACCTTGTTGCTCCAGGCGTGTGAAGGCTGCGTGAAATCGACGATGTAGAGGCCGTGGAGGCGGTGTCCCATTCCGCCGTCGGTTTCCTCGCAAAGGAGAATTTGCCGTCCCGTCGCCAGGCGGACGCGGCGGCAATGGCGGGTGATGACACCGGGCTTGTACCAGACGGGTTGCCATTGGCCGGCTCGCCGGGTGAGCAGCAGGGTGCCTCCGTAGAGCGACGGGTGGGTCTCGCAAGCGAAGCAATTGATGGCAACGTCGTCACTGGTTGGGGACAGGAAATGGCCGAAGATCACGCCGTCTGCCTGCCACGATATGTGTGCCGTCCATGGGTTGCGGCGCGGCCGATGGCGGGTTGCGAGGATTTCATCCATGGAGTCTCCACAGCCGAAGCCTTGCTTTCCTTCGATGGTCACCGTTCGGACCCCGTCACCGCAGGCGGCTTTGAGAAGGGGAAGCACGATGCCTGCCCGCGGGGCCATGACTTCGGATACGAACGTGGGTCGGAGGGGATCGGCGGCAGTTGCGCAGATTGCGTATGCCATCAGTGCGGTGAGGATGGCGGTACGCCTCAAGGTGGAACGTGGCACGTTTTCATCATGGCAATTGCGAGAGACTTCTGGTGTGAGCCTAGACCAACTGCGACAGGATGTAGCAGAGCGCGGCGATGATGGCCGGTGAGATGAGGGGAAGCATGAGCCCGCCCGTGATGGCCACGAGGGCTACGCCGAAGGTGATGATCGCCACGGCGGCGATCACCTGAACGATGGCGGTAACGACTTGGAAGACCGTCGCTATGGTCTTGAGCGGGGCTGCTTCTTTCCGCTTGTATGCGGCCTCCACAACTGCCTTCACCTTGATGTAGGACTTGTTCTCGGGTTTGATGATTTTGTGTTCATGCTGCTTGTAGGGATAAGGGATTGCGATGGCCATGGGTTCGGATACCTCCAAACGTCACGCGTCATCGGATGCGGAAGTGGACCAAAGGACTGGCGCTGGTGGTCACTTGGGATCGAGCTGCCAGCGCAACACACCCATGTGATAGCGCCGGTGTTGGATGATGCCGCTGGCATACCAGGCGGTGACGAGCGTGCCGTCTTCCAGTTGCACGGTGGAGGGGTAGCCGCTGTCCACGGCGCCGTCGATGGTGACGACAGGCCAGGCGGGCCCCCAGGTGCGGCCTTCGTCGGAACTGACGCGGACGTTGACGGCGCGATTGGCACGTTCGCGGATACCGTAGGTCATGAGGAGGCGGCCATCGGCGAGTTTGAGCAGGCTGGCGGGATGCTGGCGGGGCAGCGATACCGCGCCGTGCTTCGACCAAGTGCGGCCCTGGTCTTCGGAGACGAACATTTCCATGTCCGCGGGATCGTAGGTGCGGGCTACGGCCAGGAGGCGGCGTTCGCCCACGGGCAGCAATGTTGTTTCGTTGTAGTTGTCCTTGGCGATGAGTGCGCCATTGCCCCAAGTCTTGCCGTCGTCTTCGCTGAAGAGGATGTAGGCGCTGCCACCCTTGGGCATGATGGACTTCGGCGTGACGCCGAGGGAATGAATGCTGAAGTGCTGGTAAAAAGCCGCTGCGAGCCGGCCTCCCGGCAATTGGACGATGTCTCCGTAGGGCATCAGATAAGAGGCGCTGTCGGGGAGCTTCACGGATTCCGAGCGGGTCCAGGTGCGTCCGCCGTCGCGGGAGCGGCAGACCCAGACTGGCAGCCAGCCCTGGCGGTTGGCGACGGGGGCACCGGCGGCGAGCACAATGAGGGAACCATCGTGGGCGAGACCAAAGGCATGGTTGACGCGCAGGGTGCCGGGTTCATGCGGGGCGGGCGTACCGGCCTTCTGCCAGAGCTTGCCGCCGTCACGGCTAACCCAGGCTTCGACGTCTCCTTCGGTCTTGCCGTGGCTTGGCTGGTTGAACACCACGGCGACGATGGAGCCGTCGGCGAGACGCTTCAGGTTGGGCCAGGCACAGACGTTGTCGATGGCGATGTAGCGCTCCGCGAGCAGCGCGGAGCTGAGGGCGAGGATGGCCATCCATTTCATTCGACGCATCACCTTTCCGTTGTTGTGACGTTGTAGAGGTATTCGGGGTATCGCCAGCGGAAGCCCGGGCGGCGCGCGCCTTGGGGGTGGGCGGCGGCTTCGCGGTCCTCTTGCAGGAGTTGCGCCAACCGGGCGGGATCGGCCAGCGGGTCGGCGGTTTCGCGCTGCCAGCGGCGGAGGCTTGCCAGAAGGCGATTCTGGACGGCGCGGAGGTCGCGGCGGCCGGCGAGGTTGACGAACTCGTGCGGGTCGCGCTCGAGGTCGTAGAGTTCGAGGGCGGGCGGGTTGCGCCATACGTCGTAGGCCGCACGCACGTGAGGCGGCGCGGAGGCGATCTCGGCGGCGGTAGCGCCGGTGGTGATGAGTTTCTGTTCGGTGTAGTAGAGCTCGGTGGGGTTGCGCTGGCCAGCCATCAGATTGGCGATGAGCTTGTAGCGGCGGCCGCGCACCGTGCGCTGGGGGTATAGCAGAGAAGGCGTGGGGACCGGGTGGCTGGTGTTCCACTGGCAGAATAGTTCGCTGCGCTCGCGGGTGCGCGGGAGGAGGGGCTGTCCGGGGAGATGGGCGGGTGCGGGAACGCCCGCGGCGTGCAGCAGCGTGGGCATGAGGTCGATGGTGGAGCAGAGGGGGCGGCGGACTTCGCCTTCGGGGATCCGGCCGGGCCAGCGCATGAGCAGCGGAACGCGGAGGGCGAATTCGTAGCAGGTGGTTTTGCCGCGTGAGAATTGCGGCCCGTGGTCACCGAGGTAGGCCACCAGCGTCTGACCGTCTTGTCCCGAATCCTTCAGCTTGTCGAGCAGGAGGCCGATGCCGGTATCGAGGCGGCTGATGCAGCTATAGTAATCGGCGACGTGTTGGCGGAGGCGCGGCGAGTCCACGCCTACGGCATCGAAGGTCTTGACCTCGGCGGCGGTCACGGGCTTTGCCGGGAGGCCGGTGTGCTGTCGCAGGAAGGGCAGGTGCGCGTCGGCGAAGCAGACCATGAGGAAGAAGGGGCCTGTGCCGGAGAAGAACTCGCCGGCGATTTCGGCGGTGCGGGCGACGTCGCGATGCTCGAAGCTTAAGGCCTTTGGGTCGCTCCAACGGAAGTCGAAGTCGAACCATTGCTCGGGGTTGACGTGGAGTTTGCCGATCAGGCCGGTGCGGTAGCCGGATTGTTTGAGCAGACCCGGCAGGGTGGGGACGGGCCGGACCATGGAGAAGGCGTGGGTGGCGAGGCCGATCTGGCCGGTCTGGTGGGGATATAGGCCGGTGAGAATGGAAGCTCGGGAGGGGCTGCAGACGGCTTGTGTCACATAGGCGTTCTCCCATCGGGCACCGGCGGCGGCGAGCGCGTCGAGGTGTGGGGTGGGGACGGTGCGGTCGCCGTAGGAGCCGAGTTGGAGGCCGTTGTCCTCGGAGACGATGAGGAGGATGTTGGGGCGCTGGGGTGCGGCCAGCACGGGGCTGGAGAGTGCGCCGAGGAATTGCCTGCGATGGATGGGCGTCATGGCTTGGGTGATGGCCGGGGTTGGAATGGCCAGTGTAACATTGGGCTGGTGGGGTATTGGAGTGAGTGAGGGGGGATCGGCGCGGTCGCGGACGGACGCGCGCGTGCGTTTGATGGCTGGAAGCCGTCGCCGGAAGCAAGGTGCAGTAGGATCCTAATATGAAGCTGCTTGTGACACTGGAGCCTGACGAGACCGGCATGCTGGTGGCCGAGTGCCCTTCCATTCCTGGCTGCGTCTCCCAAGGGCGCACGGAGGCCGAGGCCCTGGAGAACATCCGTGAGGCCATCGCTGGGTGTCTCGAAACGCGCGCGGCTCATGGCATGCCTCTGACAATTGAAGTCCGAGAGGTTGAGGTTGCTGCGTACCGTAATTCTAGCCAAGCCAGGGCACGGAGCGAGTTTGTCAGTGCCCAGCATCGCGAGATAGCTCCGGGAACTTTGCGGGCGTTGATTCGCGCGGCTGTGGATGTCGATGGACGAGTTCGTTGCTCTGGTGTGAATTTGTATCGCAGACCGTCGTTCGACGCTTGAGGAAAGCTGACGTCGAACAAGCCTCGTTCCATACGCTCCGACACACGCTTCGCACCTACTCTCGCGTGGAGTTCCGCTGCCAGCGGTATTAGCCCGCCTCGGACATGCGGATTCGACTATTACCGCGAGAGTCTACAGCCATGCGTCGCCGGACGACGACTGCCGGGGTGCTGACACCTGGGACTCGATCATGAATGGGAAGATCCAATAAAGCGCCTTGAAAGATGTCATCGCGCGCTCATCTGACACGGCATGACATGGAATTGATCGGAAACCGGTCGATATTATTTGGAATCAAAGGGATAGGTTGGTAGCGCTAACGGGATTCGAACATGCTCCAGACCAGTTCAGCCCAGTCCAACTCGGCCTGAGTCTTTTGCAAATACGTTCATCTGGTTCGACCAGACCGGTTGTCGCTCCCTGCGCAAATTGCGTATAGTTGAGAAGCATGGCGCATGCTCCGATGACGGTGGTCGAAACTGCGGAGTTCCTGCGCAAGGTGAAATCGTTGTTATCCGAATCAGAGCGCGCGGAGTTGGTGCGTTCATCGCGGCGAATCCAGAGGCCGGCGAGATCATTCCGGAGACCGGCGGCCTACGGAAGATCCGTTGGGCACTGCCGGGGATGGGCAAGCGCGGCGGCGCGCGGGTGATCTATTACTTCCACAACGAGCGTCTCCCTGTGTTTCTTCTCTCGGCATACGCGAAGGGCCAGAAGGAGAACCTGAGCAAGGCCGAGCAGAGCGCGATGAAACGGTTGGTGCCGGCTCTGGTCGCCGGCTATCCCAGCAAAGCATAGGAGGTTCGAAATGGCGGCGAAGAAGACAGGCGAAGTCACGAAGAAGGCCGGCGTCCGGAAGCGCCGGACGGTTGGCGACAGCATCATTCAGGGCCTGAACGAGGCGATCGCATGGACGCGCGGAGAGAACGCCAACGCCCGCGTGACGCTGGCTCACGTTCCCGAAGTCGATGTGCGTAAGGTCCGGACAAAGATGGGACTCAGCCAGTCGGAATTCGCGACGAAGTTCGGTCTGCCGCCGGCCACGCTGCGCAACTGGGAGCAGGGCAGGTCGCGGCCGGACGCGCCCACGCGCGTGCTGCTGGCGGTCATCGCGAAGCATCCGGAAGCGGTGGAGGATGTCCTGCGGAGGGCGAGTTAGATCATAAGCCTTGACTGACAGCCTTATCGAGCAAGCCCCCCAGGTACGTGCGCCTCTTGTGTTTGACACCCAGCGATCGTTTCAGGTATGGCGTTGTGGTCCTGTTCGTACCGCAGGCTCTCACTTTGCCCCCCCATTATTTGTTTCCAATCAATGAAGGCGATGGTCTTCAGCGTTCATTGCGGGAGCGGGTACGTTCCGGACCTTGAGGGGGCGCCATCGTCGAATGGAGGATGATGAGTGGGTTCGAGAATGGAACGGGAGCCAACGAATTGGTGCGTGTGGATGGCGTGCTTGCGAAAGAAGGAAACTCCGTCACATCGGAAACCCGGCCCTCATTCTCAAGTGATGGAAGCGCGCTGATATGACATGGCATGACATGGAGCCTATGCGGCTTCTGGCAAATCTTACTTGGAAACAAAGGATAGATTGGTAGCGATGAGGTTTACTAATTAGTTGTTCTTCAGCTCAGTGGGTATTCCAAGAGCGCCGAGAACACCGCCAGGTTTGGCTGACGTCGCAACGCGGCCGCGGCGCATTCATGATGCGGATACGCCGAAATTGACTTGGCGGTTCCATTTGTGGGAACTTTGTGAGGTGCGGATCGTTACCGAACGACGGATTCGGCAGTTCATCGAGAAGGAACCAAGATCTGCTGATGCGATGTGGCATTGGGTCGATGTGATCGAATCCGGCTCTTGGAGCAATCCGAGTGGTTTAAAAAAGACGTTTGCGTCGGCATCTTTTTTCGGCGACCTAACGATCTTTAACGTTGGCGGTAACAAATACCGGGTCGCCGCGTTCCTGCATTACGGCAAGCAGATCGTTTATATCAAGATGATCGGAACTCACAAGGAGTACGACAGATGGGATCTCTAACAGGGGCGATCGACGAAAAGCGGTATGCGAAGTTGCTTGTGAAGGCAACTCCCCGGGTCATCAGAACCGAAGATGAGAACGACCGCGCACTCGCCATGGTGGAATCTCTCATGGAAAAGGGGGAGGGCAACTTGACTCCCGAGGAGAGTGAACTCCTCGACCTCCTCACGAACCTCATCCGCGATTACGAGGCGGAGGGGCGACTGCCGCGGCAGAAGTCCAAGCCGCACGAAATGGTGGCGTTCCTCTTGGAACAGCGGGGAATTGCCCCCAAGGATTTGTGGCCGGTCGTCGGCTCCAAGAGCCGGGTGTCGGAGATTCTCGCGGGCAAGCGCTCGATTACGAAAGAACAGGCCAAGAGACTTGCGGAATTCTTCCATGTCGGCGTTGGGTTGTTTATCTGAGTCGGACGTCCCACGGCCGGGTGTGAGCGACCGGCAAGGTTCTCAATGACATGACGGCCTCGATCGCCGAGCATTCGGTGGAACGCGAGGATCGTGGAGGCGAACCCATCGTTTATCCGCATGCACCTTATCTACCTTCGCTACCTGTTGGCAGTTCCAAGTGGCGGAACAAAAGAGAAAACGAGTTAACGTCATCCTGGGGCCGGACCGAAACGCCGCAAAATACTTCAGCTACCGGGAAGCGTGGGCACGCATCAAGCGTGCCGCGGCCGAGGGTTTCCTTTTGGAAGCGGTAACCCTTCATGCGTTCCAGACCTTGGGTCAGCCATGGACGGATGGAGGATGAGGCGGAACAGAATCGTGCACGGCATGATGATTATCCGCACCAGGCGAACCACATGGCGACATTGTTGACTGTCTCAAGGAAGCGAAGACCGCTGCTGCGCTGGGCGTAGAGCCTGATACGCGAGCTCACAAATTGGTGTGCGAGGATGAAACGCCTTCGAAAGAAGGAAGCGCCCCAGCTGCGAGTCTTAAGAATGGAAACGCGCTCATATGACATGGAGCCGATGGAAAAACCGATTGATCTTCTTTGGAATCAGAGGGCTAGATTGGTAGCGCTAACGGGATTCGAACCCGTATTTAAGCCTTGAGAGGGCCTTGTCCTAACCCTTAGACGATAGCGCCGTGGTGGGAGGGTCAGTAACCATTATACCCAACCCGTCGTCCGTTACAATCGAAGGTAATGGATCGCCGCTTCTTTATTCTCACACCCGCGGCAGCGCATGCCGCGTTCTCACGGGCCGGGGAGGGCGAACCCAGCTACAAGATCGTCACTCCGTACAAAGCCGTGGCGCACTATGCACAGCCGGGACGCGTCGTGCGGGCGACAGGCGCCAATTGCATCCGCGAATCCGATGAACAAGTGAACGCCGACGCGGTGCGCGAAATGATGGATCGCGGCATGATGCGGCTTACCGGCGACAAGGATCCGCGTGATGCGTGGCGGCGCTTCGTGGGTCCACAAGACGTCGTCGGCATCAAGGTGAACGCCTCCGGAGCGCCGCGTATCATGTCGCATCCGGTGGTGGTGGCCGAGATCGTGCGGAACATCGTCGCCGTGGGGGTGAAACCCGCCAATATCTGCATCTATGAACGCTTCCCCGATCAACTGGAATCCATTCACTACGACCGCTACGTGAAGGAGCCTGTGCGCATCCACGCGGTGGAGCCGTATCGCGGAAGGCTGGCGGAGTACGATCCGCGCGTGTACGTCGATGTCAATTTTTTCGGCGAGGACGAGACACGGTCCAATGCCATCCGTATGGTGACCGAACAGTTCACGAAAATCATCAACGTTCCGAACATGAAAGACCATGGGGCGTCGGGCGTCACCGGATGCCTGAAGAACATGGCTTACGGGAATTTCCACAACGTCGCGCGGTCCCATGCCTATTCGAAAACGCACACGAAAACCTTTATCGGGACGCTGGCGTCGGTGGAACCGATCCGGTCGCGCACGGTGCTGCATGTCATGGACGGGCTGAAAGGCATCTGGCACGGCGGGCCATTCCAGCGCGACAAACGATTCGCCTTCTTCCCGAAACAGATGATGTTCGGCACCGATCCGGTGGCGATGGATCGCGTGATGCGGGATGTGGTGGAAGCCCGGCGCAAAGCCGAGGGAGTGGTTTCGGTGATGGATCGCGACCCGAAGACCACGAAAGAAGTGAAGGCGCTTGATCCGAATAAGAATCGCTACATCCGCGAGCCGCTGCATATCGAGTATGCGGGATCGCTGGGACTGGGCGTGGCCGATTTGCTGAAGATCCAGCTTGAGGAGATCGCATTGTGATCTGGCCCGTGCTGCTGGCGGCAATCCTTCCGACTCTGTTCACGGGGACGGATACGGCCGGATATCAGAAAGCCGTCGCGCCGGGCGTGCGCTATCGCATGAACATGGCTTCGGCCACGTCCTCGCCATGGGTGGACTCGAATCTGTGGCGCTATCAGCGCAATCCCGAAGCCAGCTATCTGTGCGATGTCAAGGGCAAGAGCGTGGTGGTGGCGATGGCCGAGGGCTTCAGCACGGGGGTGAAGGTGGCACTGCAAATCGCGCCGGAGCAGCAGGCGGATTTCGATCGGATGACCGCGTTTCTCAGTGGGATTCCGAAGGGTCCGGAGAAACCGTGGGTAAATTTCACGGTGAGCGACGATGGGTCGTTTCAGGCGGGTGAGGTGATGAACCTGCTTTCGCGGCGCAGCATCGGGTTCCGGGTGGCGGCGAAGGGCGATTATGCGTTGACGGCGAAGATGGCCAATGCCTATGAGGCTATGCAGGAGATCCGCGAGAAGCTGGGCGATGAGAAGCGCGTTTTGCGGCTGTTCGGCAGCGAGTTGACACTGGCGGTGGCGGCGCGCGAGGGGAACCGGGTGCGGCTGCACCTGGTGAACTACGGGCAGCGGCCGGTGGATCATTTGCGCATCCGGGTTCAGGGCGTGTTTCGTGAGGCGGGCATACAGGCGTATCTCCATGGAGGGATCGCGCCGAAGTTCAGGGATTTCGAAACGGGCAAGAATTACACGGAGTTCACGCTGGAGTCATTGGGGGCGTACGGGGTGCTCGATTTGGTCCAGTAGGCGCGGCGAAAGACGCTAGAATGAAAGATGCGTCTCGCGCTCCCCATTGCGCTATTGCTCACCGGATGCGGCTATGTCGGCGATCCGCAGCCGCCGGCATTGCATATTCCGTTGCGCGTGGAAGATCTATCTCTGGTGCAACGCGGGGAGTCCTTGCGGTTGACGTTCACGCTACCGAAGTTGACGACGGAAGGGTTGGGGATCACCGAAGCGGGAGAGATCGATTTGCGCATCGGCGCTATGCCGGCGGGCGCGTTCGACAGCAACACGTGGGGCGAGAGCGCACCGCGAGTTGCCGCCGATGCGACGACAGCCAGGCCGGACGGCACGCTGGCCGTGGAAACCAAGGTGGGCGATCTGGCGGGGAGAGCGGCGATCGCGATGGTGCGAATGGCGGGGAAAAGCGGGCGCTGGTCGGAGTGGTCGAATGTAGTGACGTTTCAGGCGATCCGGCCGCTGACGAAGCCGGAAGGGCTGGCGGCGCGGGGATCGGCCGACGGCATCGTGATCTCGTGGACGGGCAATGCGGCGCAATACCGGATCGAACGGAGAGGCGAGAAGGAACAGGAGTTCACGCTCGCCGGACAGAGCAATCAGGCGTCCTTCACGGACCGCGCGGCGGAGTTCGGCAAGCCATATGTATACCGTGTGACGGGGTTTCAGAAGGCTGGGGAACGGGAAGCCGAAAGCGAAGTTTCGAGCGAACTGGCAGTGAATGTGGAGGACAAGTTCGCGCCCGCGGTGCCGGCTGGTCTGGCCGGGTTGATTGGGGTAAACAGCGTGGAACTGGCCTGGGAGCGGAACATCGAAAAAGACCTGCGGGGATACCGCGTGTATCGGGCGGTGGGCGATGGGGATTGGGAGAAGATTGCCGATTTGGTGGAGGCGCCCGCCTACGGCGACCGGACGGTGCAATCGGGAACGGCGTACCGCTATGCGGTGACGTCGGTGGATCAACAGGGAAACGAGAGCGTGAAATCGGCCGAGGCCAAGGTGGCAGTGCCTTAGAAGGAGAACATTCATGACCAAACATGTTCGATTCAGCTTGAACCGGAAGGCGTGGGCGACGTCGCCCGACGGATCGCCGCTGGTGCGGCATGGCCTGGTGGAGGGCGACCGGGTGTATGAAACCGATTCGTTCTGGAACATGGAGCGGATGGACGAACACGCCCTACTGGATGTGCGGCTGCTGCCGCCGGTTTGGCCGACGAAGATTGTCTGCGTGGGCCGCAACTATGTGGATCACGCCAAGGAGTTGGGGAATCCGGTGCCCGCCGAGCCGCTGCTGTTTTATAAGCCGTTGTCGTCGATGATCGCCACGGGCGATGCGATTGTGTATCCGCCGATCACGCAGCAGGTGAGTTACGAAGGCGAGTTGGGGCTGGTGATCGGGAGGCAGGCGCGGCAGGTGACGGTGGAAGAAGCGGGGCAGTTCATCTATGGATACACTGTAATTAACGACGTCACCGCCAGGGATCTGCAAAAGAAGGATGGACAGTGGGCGCGGGCCAAGGGCTGCGACACCTTTTGTCCAGTGGGCCCCTGGGTTGTTCCGAGACAGGAAGTGGAGTTCGAGAAGTTGCGGATCCGTTCCTGGGTGAACGGAGAGCAGAAGCAGGACGGCACGGTGCTGGACATGATCTTTCCGCCGGCTGTCGTGGTGTCGTACATCTCGCAGTTTTTGACATTGGAGCCGGGCGACCTGATCGCCACGGGAACGCCACCGGGGGTCGGGTTGATCGAGCCTGGCGATACGGTACGCGTGGAAATCGAAGGCATCGGCGCGCTGGAGAATCGAGTAGTAAAGGGCTAGAGTTTATGAAAATCTTTTTGGACACTGCAAATTTGGACGAACTGCGCAAAGGCGCCAGTTGGGGCATTGTGGATGGGGTGACGACGAACCCCTCGCTGATCGCCAAGGAAGGCCGTCCGCTGGAAGAACAGGTGCGGATGATCTGCGACATCGTGGATGGGGATATCAGCGCGGAGGTGGTGGCCACCGATGCAAAGACAATGATCTCGGAAGGCCGTGCGCTGGCGAAGATTCACAAGAACATCGTGGTAAAGGCTCCGCTGACGCGGGATGGCATTCAAGCCTGCGCGGCGCTGTCGAAGGAAGGCATTCGCGTAAACGTGACGCTGTGCTTTTCGGCGACGCAGGCGCTGCTGGCGGCGAAGGCGGGGGCCTATTTCATCAGCCCCTTCGTGGGCCGGCTGGACGATGTTTCCACCAACGGGATGGATCTGATCCGGAACATCGTCACCATTTACAAGAACTACGGCTACCAGACGCAGGTGCTGGCGGCGTCGCTGCGGCATCCGATTCACGTGCAGGAATCGGCGCTGGCGGGGGCGCACATCGGGACGATGCCGTTCAAGGTGTTGGACCAATTGTTCAACCACCCGCTGACGGACAAGGGCCTGGAGCAATTCCTCAAAGATTGGGCGAAAGTTTTCCAGAATGAGGGCGCAAATCGCTAGAACCTGGGTTATACTGTAGCGCTACGGAATGAATCCCAACACGGCGATCGTGATTCTGGGTGCAGTTGCCGGTATTCTTTTGGTGCTTGGCGGA
Organism: uncultured Acidobacteriota bacterium; assembly: GCA_937952345.1. Classification (GTDB taxonomy): domain Bacteria; phylum Acidobacteriota; class Terriglobia; order Bryobacterales; family Bryobacteraceae; genus CADEFT01. The sequence continues at coordinate 699 of CALFYN010000014.1, read as the reverse complement.
TGGCTGCTGATTGGGCGCCGCCGGACACCGGAAGAGATCGAACGGGCTCGCCGTCTCTTTCTGAGCGCGCGCGGGCGGATCGTGGAGGCGGAGATTACCGATATCCACGGCACCCTGGTGGGTTACAGCTACGACGTTGCCGGTGTGACGTACCATGTTGTGCAGGATTTGCAGCCGTTTCTCGATGTGTTACCGCGGGATCCGAACCTATTGATCGGTCCCGCCACGGCGAAGTATTCGACGGGGAATCCGGGGAACTCGATACTCGTGAGCGAGGAGTGGAGCGGCATCCGGATGGCCCGTCCCATTCCAATGGCAAAACAAAAAGGAGCTTAGATGTTTCAAACAAACTGGATGCGGCGCGCACTGCTGGCCGGCGGAATGCTGGCGGTATTCGGAGCCGGGCTGATGGTGGGCGCGAATACGTACGGCAAACCGAAGTCGATCATTCACGTGGTGACGCTGTACTGGAAGGCCGGCACGACGGACGCCCAGAAGCAAGCGGCGCTGGCGGGAGTGGAGAAGATGGCGGCGGAAATGCCGGGCATCAAGAATGTATGGCTGAAGAGCATCAAGGTGCAGGGCGACGCGGGCGGGACGCCGCTGCAATCGGCGTTTGTGATGGAGTTTGAGAACGAAGCAGCGTTCAAGGCATATGACAATCATCCGGCACACCGGGCCTGGGAAAAGGTTTACATT
>CALFYN010000013.1 GCA_937952345.1 uncultured Acidobacteriota bacterium | reverse complement strand
TGCCGTCGTTGCTCGCGGTGAAAGATGCCGAGCGAGACGGGGAGCGAGTTCGTATCGAGCGTGGGCGGCAGATCCATCACCCACTTGCCGATCATGAAACCGTCGTCGAGCCTGCGGATCTCGTCGCAGAAGGGCGTGAAGTCGTTGAGCTGGAAATGGTCCTGCGTGAAGGTGGGGACGATCATGCCTTCGATGAGGCCCATGAGCTGATAGCGGCTTTCCAGGCGCCCATCGGGGTGGTTGAGAAATTCGAGATGGGCAAGGCCAACGCCTTGGTTGGCGTTGGAGATGGTGTCCATGCGCCATGCGCCCTCAAGTTCGGCGGTGGTGGGCACAGTGCCCTGTGCATAGAGAATGCGGTGGTCTTCGACGGTAATGTTGTCGAAGCCGTAGACACGCGACATGGGGAACGTGAACATGCGCAGTCCGTTGGGATATTCGCCCAGATACACGCGGCCGATGAGCAGGTCTTTGTTGACCACTTTGAAGATGTCGTAGAAGCCCTGCCACGGAGGATCGAGGTACTTGAGCAGGATGTACTTGCCGGCGGGCAGGTCCCCCTTGGGCTGCTTGAGTTCGATCTCTTCGAGCGAGTTGCGGGCGTTGATGACGCCGTCGGTGTCGCTGGTGATGCCGGTGTACTTGCTGCCCTTCTTCGAGAACTTCTTCTTGAAGCCGGTGTACAAAGCGGCAGACATTTCGTTGAGGACGTGGCCCGATGGGAAGAAGCCCTTCCAGTATTCGTCGTTGCGCACGGAGCGGCCGGCGAGGTCGACCTGACGGCCACCGGCGTTGATCATCTCTTCGATGCCCTGACAAGGAGCGCGTTCGAAGATGCGGTCGAGTTCCGATTCGCTGCGTTGGATCATCTCACGGGCATCGAGTCCGGCGAAGCTGACGGAGACCGCAGCGGCGGGATACGGGTTGCCGCCCATGGCTTCGATCTTGCGGGCGGCGGCGCGCTCGGCGACGGCGGAGATGGTGAGGAAGGGATTGACGCCAAGCGCGGTGGGGATGATGGCTCCATCGATGACGAAGAGGCCGTCGTGCACGGAGCCGTCGGCGGCGAAGACGCGCCCCCATTGATCGACGGTGCCGGACATGTAGTCGTCACCCATGGGGCAACCGCCGAGCGGATGCGCCGTGATGAGGCGGCGCGTCTGGAGGAACGACCAGATGGGGTTTTCGAGGAAGGTGCCGCCTTCGCGGCGGGCGTGGCGGCGCAACTCTTCGTTGATGCTTCCGAACAGTGGCTGGCGGCCGGCATTGGGCCACATCACGGTGACGCGGCCATCGCGCTCAAACAGCGGCCGCTCCCATTGGAAGTAGCCGCCCTGATCGTCGATGCCCATGCAGAGATACAGCATGGAGTGATTGAGTGCGCCATCGGGGCGATAGGGCTTTTCCTGCGTGACGTCGTTGGCGCGGCGGGCGAGTTCGGCAAACTCATCGCCGGCGTCGGTGTCTTCGCCGGGCAAGGCGGCAAAGGCGAGCTGTGCACCGCGGATGTAGGCGGAAGCGAAGCTGAGATCTTCGACGGCGAAACGCTGGTCGCGCGAGCCGGGATAGCGAACGATGGCGACGATGGATGGGCCAGGGGCAGTGGTTCCAGGATTGGGGCGATTGCCGAAGCCGAGCACGGAGGTGTTGTTGTTGCCGTTGTAGCTGAGGCCGAAGAAATCGCCGTTGCCGCCAAAGCGGGTGCCGCAGGTATGGGACACGGAAAGCCCGTGCAGATTGGCGGAGCGAAGCAAGATCTCGGTGCTGTTGATGGAACCGGCCGAGAGCACGACATTGCCCGCTTCGATGGTGAACTTCTCTGACCGCGTGGGGCTCTTCACGCGAACGCCGTGCACCTTCCATCCGCCATCGGCGAGCTTCTCGATCCACTCCACCTTGGTCTGCGTGTAGATCTCGGCGCCACCGGCGGCGGCCATCGGAAGGTAGTTCATGTAGAGCGTGTTCTTGGCCCCGACGTTGCAGCCGGAGACGCAATCGCCGCAGTCGGTGCACTTGTGCTGCGTCACGCCTTGCTTATTGGGCTGATTGTCGAATTCATAGTTGACGGCGATGTTGAGGGCCTGGACTTCGAGGCCTGCTTCGCCGGCGCGGCGGGCGAGCGCCTGCACCTTGGGGAGGCTCATGTGGTCGGGGTGCGGTTTGGCAGCGAGCATGATGCGCGCCATGCGGTAATACTGCTGCAGGTCAGGGTACTTGAGCGCGGAGGGCCATCCGGCGCGGGTGAAGGCGTCTTCGTCGGGTTCGATGGCGACGTTGGCGTTGACGAGCGAAGTGCCGCCGAGGCCGCTGCCTTTGATGACGGAGATGTGCGGGTAGTTGAGCAGTTCGTAGAGGCCGAGGGGATTGGCGGAACTGCGCACCTGGCCGAGGTAGCCCTCAAACGTATCGGGGAATGTGCCGACGGGCCACTCCTTGCCACGCTCCAGCAAACAGACGGTGGGTTGGGGATTCAAGCCGGCGGAGACGAGACGGGCGGCGGTGATGGCGCCTCCATATCCCGATCCGATGACGACGAAATCATAGCGCGATTGCCGCGAATTCCAGTCTCTGGCGAGCATGGAGCCTCCTCTAATTGCACCAATCCTATCCCAAATAGTGGCGCGGGAGGGAGGAACGTTACATCATCGACCGCCGAGAGGCTTCCAATTGCGCTTGCCTTCGAGGTCTTTGTCCTTGACGGCGACGGAGCCGAGTTCGACTTTTTCGATGCGGAGACCGGCGCCGTTGGTGCCTGCTCCGGGGAGGATCACCTGCGTCTCGCGGGGGTAGCGAGTGTTGCCGGCTTTGACGAAATCGCTGAAGAGAATGCGCAGGCCGGCCATGAGCCCGGTGCTTTCGACCTTGATTTCGCGTGGGAGCGACTCGGCGTCAAGCGTCACGAGGTATTGGCGGCCGGGGCCGGATTCGATGAGGAACGCTTTGTTTTCGTCATCCTCGTAGATGAGCTTGGTGGAAACGTACTTGGAGCCGGGAGCGCGGAGGAGATCGAGGGTGCGGCCGAACTGGCGGTCGTAGACTTCGCGCATGGCGTCTTCCATCTCCTGGCCTTCCTGGCGTGGCTGACGTTCGTAGGCGAATCCGGCATCGGTTTTGACGACCTGAATCTGCTGGCCGGCGTTGGTGACGATGAACTTGGCATCGTTGGGGAGGCGGAAGAGCACGACGGCGGACCACTGCAGTTGCGGCTTGCCTTCGCGGGCGGAGATGAGGCGTGCGCCGCTGGCGCGGACGCGGGAAGCTTCCTTGATGCCGACGTCGCCGCCAAGAGCTTTCAACATGGAATCGAAGAACTGCTGGCCCATGGCTTCGAGGGCGGCGCGGGATTCCTTGAAGCTGAACTCGACTTTATCGGTTTCCTTGTCCTTGATGTAAGAAGTGTGGGCGTCGCGGTCGGGCTCCCAATCCTTGCGGGTGACGGCGACTTTGACGGAGCCTTCGGGGAGCGGTCCGAGGATGAGCTCGCCTTTTTTCGTCATGCCCTGCGGCTTGCCATCGATGGAGACTTCGCAATCGACGGGCTTGCAGGTGATGGCGAGCTTGCCTTCCTTAGGCTGGGGAGGCGGAGGAGGCGGTTCGGTCTTGGCCTTTTCGACGACGCGCGCCTTGGCCATTTCGCGAATGGCATTGAGGAAATTGTCCGATGCGCCGGCCTTCTTGAGGGCATCGTAGTCGCTCTCGGAGGGATCCCACCCGATGCCGACTTTGCGGACCTGGTTGAGGAGGATGTTCTCGTTGAGGTACACGCCCTTGGACTTGCGAATGATCTCGAATTTATCGCGCAGCTTGTCGAGATCATAGGCATCGGAATCCTGCATGGGAGCGGCGCACAGTGTCAGGGCGGCGAGCAGAACGCCTGCGATCGAGCCTCTCCATCCGCGCAAAGTCATGGGTGATCCTCCTCTCGTTATTTGAGCGCTTCGCGCGCTTTGCCTACCTGATACAGGAATCCACGGGCGGCGGTGTTGTTGGGGGACAGGGCCAGAGCTTTCCTGGCATTGGACTCACAGCCGTTGAGATCGCCGCTGTCCCAGGCGACCTTGGCGTTGCGGAGCAGGATACGGAGCTGTGCGGTGACGGCATCTTCCTTGGGAGTCTCGGCAGGTTTGGCGGCGCCTGATTGCATGGCGTCGAGTTCCTTGTTCATGGCCACGACGTCGGACGAATTGGCGGTGGATGGAGTGAGCCCGCCGATGGCCTCCCTGGCTTGGGTAACATCGGGATCCCATTCTTCCTTGGGCTTTCCGGCTTCCTGTTTGGACTTGGCGAGTTTCAGATGCAAGCCCGCGCGTTCGAGAAGCGCTTTCTCGCTCTCGGCTGTGCCGGGGAAGCGGAGGCTGAAGCTGCGCAGGCGGGTGATGATCTCTTCAGTACTGAGGCCTCCGCTGTTGCGTGCGGCGTTGAGGAAAGCCCATTCGGAGACGGGGTCGGTGCTTTCCCAGGCGCCGAGATCCTGGGTGCGTATGTATCCGGGTTTGGAGTTGCGTTCGGGAGTGACGTATTGCACGCGGACGGAGGGGACATCGAGGCTGGTGAGTTTGTCGAGGAGATTGACCTTGGCGCCTTTCTTGAGCTTCATGAGTTCCTTGGCGGAAGCGTCGGCGGAACTGAGCAGAGTGGTTTCCTCTGCTTGCACGATCGCGCTGCCGAGGGCGCTGTGGAGGGGCTCAGGAGGTTCCAGTGAGTCGTATGTGAAGACGACCGTGAGGACGGCAATGGCGATGACGAGCGTCGAAAGGACGAGGAGTTTCGGCCCCAACGGCAAGCGGGCCACCTGGACAAGGAATTGTTTGGGGCTTTGAATTGCGGACGCCAAGATCGTTACGCCTCCTGCTACGATTCTCAACGATTCTATCTATTACTGGCTGGATAAATCCAGATCGGGGGTACGGGTTAGAGTTTGTAGCGATCGTAGTCGAAGGGTTCGTTGACCATGTGATAGAGCGGTTCACCGGCTTTTTGCAGGTAGTAGGTCTTGAGCATGGTGCGCGAAAAATCCGTCATTTTGCGCTTCACGGGGCCTTCGTCGGTCCACTCGTAGACGGGGACCTCCCATGGGTTGAAGGTATCGCTGAGGCCGCGCTCCTTGGCGATGCGGTAGAAGTGGACGTTGCCGGGTTCGTGGCCGCCGAGCCAGAGACCGACGAGGTCGAGGCGGAAGGGATCCTTGGCGAACATAACGAAGTTGGGGAGGAAGTCGGGGACAGGGTCGGCGGGATCTTCGTTCTTGGCGTAGATGGCTTCGATCATGTGGAGGCCGAACTTGAGAGTGCTGAGGTGGTCACAGGTCTTGTGGGCCCAGATTTCCTGGCGTTCCGGGCCAAGAGGAGCGGCGCTGTCGTAGCGGCTGTAGCCCATCTTGCGGTGGTTGTCGAGATAGCGGCCGATGCGTTGCACGACTTTCTTCCCGATGAAGGGCTGCATGTGCTCGGGCGCGCCGGTGACCATCGCCCAACCGGGGCAGAAGCGCTGGAAGGGCCAGACGGTGAGGCCTTGGGCATTCTTGCAGGCTTGCGTGAGGCACATGCCGTGGGAGCGCCACTTGGCGATGTTGAACAGCCAGGTGTCTTTTTCGTGGATGGGAGGATAGTGCGGCACGCGGGCGTAGACGACGCCATCATCGGGGGTGGCCCAATTCATGCCGTATTCACGTTGGTAGTGGATGGGGCGGCGCTGCGGATCGAGGACATCGACGTTGAAGCGCTCGTGGACTTCGTCGTATTTGGTGGACCAGCGGGAGGAGCGGTAGTTGGCCTCGACGTAGTGGAAGCGGCGGAGTCCGGTTTCGTGCAGCGAGGTAAGGAGGCCGTCGTAGAAATCGGGATCGGTGCCCCAGTTGACCTGCGTGCCGTGCTCGCGGCGCGTGAGGACATTGGGCTTCAGGACGACGCGATGGGAGAGGGGAATGCCGCCTTCGTCGCGCGCCTGGAAGATGGAACGGCCGAGTTTGAGGCCTTCGCGGCGCATGCCGGTGAAGTCGAGCCTGCCGGCTACGTTGGTGCGCCGGATGAAGACCGCTTTGGGATTGGCTTCGATGAAGGGGTGCAGAGCGAATTGCCGCGGGGTGGCCGCGTGCAATCCGGCGGACCCGATGGCCGCCAATCCGGAACCGAGAAAGCCTCGCCGCGATAGATCCATTTGTGCAGAGTCTCCACGGATATCATTTCGCAAACGAGGCTTTGGGGCAACCGGGGGTCAGCGGATGATGACGTTGACGCCGATGAGAGGGCGTGGAGCCACAACAACCGGAGCCTCGTAGTAGTAGGGATCGTAGTAGACGGGGCGGCGCGGCGCGACAATCACAGGACGGGCACACTGGCGCGGTGCGTAGTAGGAAGGACCGTAATAGGCAGGCCTTCCATAGTAGCTGCCGCGATAAGCCTTGCCACGGTGTTTGTAGGCGTGCTTGTCGTAGCGGCCATACCGGTCATTGCGTCCACGCCCGCGGTCGCCGGCATCGAGAGGAGCCACGGTGACCAAAGCCAGTGTCGCGATTACCGCTGTTCGGATCATGTTTTTGATGTTCATGCGGTAGCCTCCTTATGCCTGTTCTTGACGGGTGGAGCGGCGGGCAGGTTGCAGCGAAATAGTGTCAGGTTTTTCTGGCGGCGATGCCAGGAAAAAATTGCCAAAGGGGAACGCTAAGTGATTGGTTGTGCGTGTGGCGGAATTGGCATGCCGGATGCATTGGCATAGGCATGAAACGGAAATGCACTCGAATGGTTTGGCTTGCGGCCGTGACCGCGGGCCTGGCGATGGCTCAGGTTCCCAAGGGTCAGGGCTATGTATTTCAAGGTGTGGGCTCGACTACCTACAACCGGTGGGGAAGCGTCCTGGGGGCTACGGGCGGCGGGGGTGAAGGCGTGTTCTGGAAGGGACTCGGTGCTGGGGCCGATATCGGGGCGTATTATCCGTACCGCTATTTCCGCGGGGCGATTGGCGTGGCCAATGTCAGCGCGGCGTATCACTTCACCGCAGGGCGCGACGATACGAAGTGGGATCCGTTTGTTGTTGGTGGATACTCGCTGTTCTTCCGCAGCGGCACGGCGAATGGAGTACATGTGGGCGGGGGATTGACGTACTGGTTTCACCGGCACATAGGGGCGCGGGTGGAGTTTCGGGATCAACGCGCGGTGCCGGAGGGGATATCGTTTCCGGTGGTTCGATTTGGGGTGAGTTTCCGTTAGATGAGGAGGAATAGGGATATGACGAATACTGTGGTACGCGTGCAGGAGAGTTTTCTCGCTGGGATCGAGAAGCGTGTGCTGATTGCGATGGCGAAGCGAATGCCTTCGCGAGTGAACGCGGATCATCTGACGGTGATTGGATTCGCGGCGATGATCGGGGCGGGTGTCGCGTATGCGATGGCGCCGGCGTGGGCTCCGGCGCTGCTGGTGGTGAATGTGCTGCTGGCATTGAATTGGTTTGGAGACAGCATGGATGGCACGCTGGCGCGTGTGCGGGATCAGCAGCGTCCGCGCTATGGCTACTATGTTGATCACATCATCGACGCGTTGAGCGCGCTGTTTCTGTTCGGCGGGTTGGCGCTATCGGGATACATGAGCGAGCGCATCGCGATGGGCATGCTGCTGTGCTACCTGCTGCTGGCGATTCAATCGTACCTGGCGACGCATTCGCTGGGCGTGTTCAGCATTTCGTGGTGGAAGTTCAGCCCGACGGAGATGCGGATCCTGCTGGCCGTGGGCAATACGGTGGCGTTCTTCACACCGCATACGCAGGTACTTGGGCCGCGGATGCTGTTCTTCGACGTGGCGGGCGCGATCGCGATCGGATGCATGGCCGTGGTGCTGCTGGTGACGGTGGCGCGCAATACGGCGACGTTGTACCAGACGGAAAGGATTCCATCGCGATGAGACACTGGCTGCGATTCAACTGCGTAGGACTGGCGGGCATCGTCGTGCAACTGGCGATGCTCGCGTTGCTGCGGGATGGGCTGGGATTGCATTATCTGGTGGCCACGGCGATTGCGGTGGAAACCGCGGTGCTGCATAACTTCTGGTGGCACTGGAAGTGGACGTGGGTGGAACGCGGTGCTCCGGGTTGGAGCCTGCTGCATTTTCAGTGCACGACGGGGCTGATTTCGATTGCGGGGAATCTGGTGGGGATGAAGGCGTTGGCCGGAGCGCTGGGGTTGCCGTTGCTGGCCGCGAATCTGCTGACGATTGCGGCGATGCATGTATTCAATTTCCTGGTGGCTGACCGCTGGGTTTTTCGTCTGCGATAATTGCCATGGTCCAAATGCCGCGCACATTACTGATCGTCGACGACGAAGCCGCCGCGCGGTTCGCGTTGCGGCGGGCGTTCGGGACGGAGTACGACATCGAGGAAGCGGACTCGGTGGAGTCGGCGCGGGCACGGATTCGCGAGCATGCTCCGACGGTGATGCTGCTCGACTACACGATGCCCGGCGAAAGCGGGATGGTGCTGCTCGATGAGTTGTGCGGGCAGCCGGATTCACCGGCAGTGATCATGCTGACGGCGTTCGGATCGGAGCGGATCGCGGTGGAGGCGATGAAGCGCGGGGCTTTTGACTATCTGCCGAAGCCGTATGATCTGGAGGAATTGCGGCTGGTGGTGGCTCGCGCGCTGGCGCACCGGGAGATGCATCAGGAGTTGCTGGACCTTCGCGAACGGCTCTCGGGCGAGGGGCAGTTCGGAAGCATGGTGGGGGATTCGGCGGCGATGCGGGAAGTGTTTCGCGCGGCGGAACGTGTGGCGCGGACGGATCTGCCGGTTCTGATTCTGGGCGAAAGCGGGACGGGGAAGGATCTGCTGGCGCAGGAGATTCATGCGCGGAGCATGAGAAGCAGGGCTCGCATGGTGGCGCTGAATTGCGCGGCGCTGCCGGAATCGCTGGTGGAGAGCGAATTGTTCGGGTATGAGAAGGGGGCGTTCACGGGGGCGGCGGGAGCGCGTGCGGGGAAGTTCGAGCAGGCGCATGGCGGGTCTCTGTTTCTGGATGAGATTGGAGACATGACGCCGGCGACGCAGGCAAAGATTTTGCGGGCGGCGGAGACGGGGAGCATCGAGCGGCTAGGCTCGTCGCAATCGACGCGGGTGGATGTGCGGATCATTGCGGCGACGAATCAGGATTTGCAGCGGGCGATCAAGGAGGGGAAGTTCCGGCAGGATCTTTATTACAGGCTGGCGGGCATGGTGTTGTATCTGCCTCCGCTGCGTAACCGTAGAGAAGATATTCCGCTGCTGGTGGAGCGCTTCTGGGTGGACTTGGGGCGGAAGTATAAACGGGCTGGGGCGGCGCTTGGCGTGGAGGCGCATCGCAGGCTGGCTCGGGAAGAGTGGCCGGGGAATGTGCGGCAATTGCGGAGCGTGGTGGAGCGGCTGTTCGTTTTTGGGTCGGGTGAGCAGGTGAAGGTTGCGGATGTGGAGATGGCGCTGGAGCCGATGGCGGGGGCGAGTGTTGCGAATACGGCGGAGCCTTACTTCGCGGTGGAGGATTTGCGCGAGGCGCGCCGGTTGTTTGAGATGGAATTTCTGAGCCGCAAGCTGCGCGAACATGGAGGTAACGTGACACGCACGGCCGCGGCGATTGGTATCGAGCGGCAGAGCTTGCAGGAGAAGATCCGGCAGTTGGGAATGACTCGCGAATGAAGACACAGCCTGTTCATACGGTCTACGGCGGGGCGCACCTGTTTCGCCATGATGTTGCTTCGAAGCTGGGGAGGATTGCGCTGGCTGCGTTTGAGCAGCATCGAGCGGATTTGGCGGCTTCGCCGGAGGTGCTGGATCGGGTGGAGGCGAAACTGCGGCGGCAACCGGTGGAGGATTACCGCATCGACTTCGAGGATGGGTACGGATACCGTTCCGATGGGGAAGAAGACGATCATGCGCGGCGCGCGGCGGAGGAATTGAAGAAGGGGATGGCGGAGGGGACTCTGCCGCCGTATGTGGGAATACGGGTGAAGTCGTTTCATGCGCAGGCGCGGCACCGTTCCATTCGCACGCTGCGGGTGTTCTTCGATGCGTTGCGGGATACGCCGGAGGGCTTCTGCGTGACACTGCCGAAGGTGGTGCATGCGGAGGAGGCTGCTTCGCTGGCGGCGGCGCTGGATGATTTGAATGTGGCGGCGGCGATTGAGTTGATGATCGAGACTCCGGTGGCGCTGCGCGATGTGCGGGCTCTGGTGGATGCCGCGGGAGACCGGTTGCGCGGGGCGCACTTCGGGCCTTACGATTTCTGCTCTTCGTGTGGTGTGACGGTGAATGATCTGCGGCACAGGCTGTGCGTGCATGCGCGAAATGAATTGCTGATTTCGCTGGCGGGGATGGGGGTGTGGTTGTCGGACGGGCCGACGAGCGTGTTGCCGGTGGGTTCGGCGGAGGATGTGGCGGCGGCGTGGCTGCTGTCGTGGCGGAATATATCGGAAGCGCTGGCGGATGGATTTGTGCAGGGGTGGGATTTGCATCCGGCGCAATTGCCCGTGCGCTATGCGGCGGTGTTTTCGTATTTTCGGGAATTGCTGCCGGGGGCGGTGGGGCGGTATCGGAATTATATGGCGCAATCCGAGCAGGCGACGCGAGTGGGGTCGGTGTTTGACGATGCGGCGACGGTGCAGATATTGAGGAATCTGTTCGAGCGGGCGGTGGCGTGTGGGGCGGTGGAGGAGTCAGAAGTCGGGAGCCAGAAGCCAGAATGATCGCTGGCTGCTATGAGCCTTTGTTGGTGGAGGCGGCGCGTTTTGTAGTAAAGAACGCGGCGGAGGGGGAAGTGTTGGTGCTGGCGGGGGCTCGCGATGCGGTGGATGATCTGGTGCGATTGCGCTGTGGCGATTGCGCGGGAGTGCACCGGTTTACGTTGGCTCAATGGGTGGCGGCGCTGGCGGCAAAGCCGATGGCGGAACGCGGACTGGCTCCATTGCATGCGCTGGGGGCGGAAGCGTTGGCCGCGCGGGCGGTGCATGCGGTGATGCAGGAATCGTCGCTTGCGTATTTTGGGCCGGTGGCGAAGAGTCCGGGGTTTGCGCGGGCGCTGTCGCGGACCTTGGGTGAAATCCGTATGGATGGGGTTTCGTTGAGCGAATTGGCGAAGACCGGCAAGCCGGGGTATGACATTGCATCGCTGGCTCGCATGTATGAGGAATTGCTGCGGGAGGGCCGACTGGCGGACTTCGCGGCGATGACGGCGCTGGCTCGCGAGGCGCTGCCGCAGAGCCGTTTTTATGGGATGCCGGTGGTGCTGCTGGATTTGGAGAAACAGCGGCGGCGCGTGGCGGAGTTGCTGGGGGCTTTGCCTGCGGTGCTGGAGATACGACTGCCGGAGGAACGCCTTGAGGAGGGTGGATCCGCGCTGGAACGGATGCGGCATCGGGTGTTTGTGCCGGGCGATGCGCCAGCAGAAGCGGGGGACGATAGCCTGGAAGTGTTTTCGGCTGCGGGCGAAGGACTGGAGTGCACGGAGATTGCGCGGCGGATTCAACGGCTGGCGGGGGATGGCGTTGCGTTTGATGATGTGGCGGTTTTGCTGCGTGCGCCGGGACGGTATCAGCCGCTGCTCGAAGAAGCGCTGGACCGGGCGGGGATTCCGTATCACTTCACGCATGGGGGCGTGCGTCCGGATGCGGCGGGGCGGGCGTTTCTAGCGCTGCTTGCATGCGCGCAGGAAGGATACACAGCGACTCGCTTTGCGGAGTATTTGTCGCTGGGGCAGGCTCCGGCGCAGGAGGCGACGCCGGCGGCGTGGGAGCAATTGATTGTGGACGCGGCGGTGGTGGGGGGCAAGGACAGATGGGAACGGCGGCTGCGGGGATTGGAGAACGAATTCCGGTTACGGCTGGCGGCGGTGGAGGACAACAACGAGGCGCAGCGGGAACACATCGAGCGCCAACTGGAGTTATTAGGGAATTTGCAGAGACTGGCACTGCCGGTGATGGAACGATTTGAGGCACTGCCCAAACGAGCGGTGTGGCGCGAATGGTTGACGCAGCTTTCCGAGTTAGCGGAGTTGTCGCTGGCGCGGCCGGAGTCGGTGCTGGAGGCGCTCCATGAGTTGTGGCCGATGGGGGAAGTGGGTCCGGTGGGGCTGGATGAAGTGATTCCGGTGTTGAGCGAGCGGCTGCGATTCTTGCGGCGTGTGCCACAGAAGCGGCGGTATGGGAAGGTGTGGATCGCGACGATTGATGAAGCGCGCGGCATGTCGTTCGAGGTTGTGTTTCTGCCGGGGTTGGCGGAAGGGATTTTTCCGAAGAAGGTGTTTGAGGATCCGCTGCTGCTGGACGACGGGCGGCGGAGTCTGGATGCGGGCTTGCCGTTGCGCGAGGACCGGGTGGGTGATGAGCGCATGCGGCTGCGCATTGCGGCGGCGGTGGCTCGCGGGCGGCTGGTGGTTTCGTATCCACGGCTGGATGTAGCGCAGAACCGGCCGCGCGTCCCGTCGTTCTATGCGATGGAGGTGGTGCGCGCGGCGGAAGGGCGGTTGCCGGAGCTGAAGGCATTTGAGCGGCGGGCGGCGGCGGGGAGCAGGACGCGGTTGGGATGGCCGGCTCCAGTGGATGCGGCGGAATCGGTGGATGCGCTGGAGTACGATCTTTCGGTT
>CALFYN010000012.1 GCA_937952345.1 uncultured Acidobacteriota bacterium | reverse complement strand
GCTGGAGGAACAGAAGCTGCGGCGGTGGGCGAGTTGGAACAAGCTGTCGGGCGGGCCGATTGTGGAGCAGGATTGCCACGGGATCGATACGATCAACTGGTTTGCGAACGATGTGCATCCGGTGAGCGCGGTGGGGCGTGGCGGGTTGCGCTATCCGCTGGCGTACGGCGACTGGGGCACGGATCATCATGATGTGATCTACCAATATCCGAATGGGCTGGAGGGGTGGTTGATTTCGATCAAGCACACGGCGGGGTATCGCGATGTGAAGGAGCAATTCTTCGGATCGAAGGGGATGCTGGAGACATCGCGCAGTTATATGAAGCTGCACGGGATGACTCCGGATGTGCGGTTCAAGAGCGCGGACGATTTGCGCGATACGAGTCTCATGGAGAAAGAGGAGTCGATATCGGACATCACGGGCGAAGCGACGGCGGTGTTCTTCAAGGGGATACTGGCGGGCGAGGCGCTGGACATGACGAAGACGTCGGTGGAGAGCACGCTAACGGCGATCATGGGACGGATGGCGATCGAGACGAAGCGCGAGATTACGTGGAACGAGATGATGCGCTCGGCGTAACGGTAAAATCAGAAGATGCGGCGTGTTGCCCGCCCCTTGTTCTTACTCGCCATTGTCGGGATTGGTGGATACCTGGCGGTCACCTATCGTGACCGCCTGGAGGAGATACGCCGCCGTGCTCCGGCTCCGCCACGGAAGCTCCCGAAGGGAGTAAGTTCACTGGCGGAGGAGGGCTGGCATTGGGAGAAGAGTTCCGGGGAAGGTCCACCGGTGAGCGTGCGGGCGAAGAATCTGAAGCAGATTCAGGAGCCGAACCGGTACGAACTGGAGAAGGTGGACCTGCGGATTTACCGGCGGGATGGGAAGTCGTACGATCACGTCCTGAGCGATCACGCCATCTTCGATTTGTCGGAGAAATTTCTTTACTGCGACGGCGAGGCTGATATCACGATGGGCGTGCCGGAGGGCGAAGAGCCGGCTCCGGGACGGCTGATCCAGATCCGTTCGTCGGGGATACGGTTTGATAGCGCGACAGGGAAGGCAGAGACGGAGCGGGAGGCGCGGTTCGCATTTGAGAAGGGCGAAGGGAAGTCCGTTGGGGCGACCTATGATCCGACGACGAAGGAACTGCACTTGCGGAGCCAGGTGGAACTGACGTGGCGGGGTGCGGGGGACAATCCGCGTCCGATGGTGGTGGAGAGCGGGGAGGCGTTGTATAAAGAAGCGGAGTCAAAGGTGCTGCTGTCGCCGTGGGCGAAGCTGAAGCGGGAGAATCTGACGCTGGAAGGAAAAGGCGCGGTGGTCTCGCTGGACAAGAACGGCATTCGGTTGGTGGAGACCACGGAAGCGAAGGGCTCATCGGTGCACCAGGGGCGGCTGCTGGAGTTTGCATCGGCGCAATTGACGATGCATTTCAATGAGCGCAGTGAAATGGAGCGGATTCAGGGGGTGGGGGATGCGAATCTGACGACGCGGAATGATCTGGCGGTGACGACGACGCGGGCGAACGAGGTGCAACTGGAGTTCGCGGCCACGGCGACGGACAGCGTGTTGCGGCGGGCGCTGGCGCAGGGGAATACGACGGTGGAATCGAAGCCGGTGGAAGGATCGTTGCGGCCGCCGGCGGAGACCCGGCTCATGAAGAGCGAGACCGTGGAAGTGAAGATGAGCGCGAATGGGGAGCATATCGACACGGTGGATACGCTGGCTCCGGCGACGCTGGATTTCTTTCCGAATCGCGCGGGGCAAAAGCGGCGGCATGTGACGGGGGAACGGTTTCATGTTGTGTATACAGCGGCGAACCAGATGGATACGTTCCGGGCGGTGAAGGCGACGACACGGACGGAAAATGAGCCTCGGGGCGGGAAGCCATCGCCGCCGTCGTTGACGGAGAGCCGGGAGTTGCAGGCGTTTTTTGCGCCGGGTTCGGGAGAGATGACGCGACTGGAGCAGTGGGGCGATTTCCGGTACGAGGAAGGGGAACGGCGGGCGCGGAGCGAGCGGGCGTTGTTGGATCAGAAGACGAACCGGATTACGTTGCTACAGACGGCGCGAGTGTGGGATAACACGGGATCAACGAGCGCGGATCAGATCTTGCTGGATCAGAGGACGGAAGATTTCGTGGCGGATGGAAATGTGCAATCGAGCCGGCTGCCGGATTCGAAGGGAAGCGGGGGCTCGGCGATGTTGACGAAAGACGAGCCGATGCAGGCGCGAGCGGCGAAGATGACGACGTACGAACGGCAGGCGCTGGTGGTGTATGACGGCAATGCGCTGCTGTGGCAGGGGTCAAGCCGGTTGCAGGCGGACCGGATTGAGATTGACCGGAAGAATTCGGTGCTGCGGGCGCATGGGAAAGTGGTGAGCCAGATTCTGGATCAGCAGAAGAAGGATAAAGAGCAGGCGGTGAAGGCGAAGACGACGCCATCGTACACGCTGGTTCATGCTCCGGAAATGACGTATTCGGATAAGGATCGAGTGGCGCATTACATGGGCGGGGTGTTTCTGCGGCGGGAGGGGCTGGATGTTAAGTCGAAGGAGTTGCGGGCGTATTTGAAGGAAGAAAAGAAGGAGAGGAAAGAGGGTGAATCGAGTTTGGAAAAAGCAGTGGCGGATGGGGACGTAGTGATTGTGCAGGGCGGCGATGGACGGACGAGGCGGGGAACGTCGCAGCATGCGGATTATTTGGTGGACGAGGCGAAGGTGATCCTGACGGGCGGGCAACCGCGGTTCGAGGATTCCGTGAAGGGGACAACAACGGGCAAAGAATTGATCTACTTCTCCAACGATGGTAGGCTGCTGGTGAGCGGGGCGCCATCGGAACCGGCGAAGAGCAAGGTGCGCCGGAAACCAGATGCGAGTTCTACAAACAAGCGAAATCAGTAAATCGTATCGCGGCCGGAGGGTCGTGGATGGCGTGTCGGTATCGGTATCGCAGGGCGAGGTAGTGGGCCTGCTGGGACCGAACGGCGCGGGAAAGACGACGTCGTTCTACATGATTGTGGGACTGGTGACGCCGGATTCGGGCAAGGTGCTGCTGGATGGGCAGGACGTGACGAATCTGGCGATGTACCAGCGTGCGCGGAAGGGCGTGAGCTATCTGCCGCAGGAAGCGAGCGTGTTCCGAAAGCTGACGGTGGAAGAGAATCTGATGGCGATTCTGGAGACTCTGTCACTGCCGGCGGCGGAGCGTCGGGCGCGGATGACGCGATTGATTGAGATGCTGGGGTTGGAGAAGGTGGCGCAGAGCAAGGGTTATATGCTGTCGGGCGGGGAACGGCGGAGAGTGGAGATTGCACGGTCACTGGTGATTGAACCCAGTTTTTTGCTGCTGGATGAGCCGTTCAGCGGGATTGATCCGATTCAGGTGGCGGAGTTGCAGCGAATTGTTTTTGATTTGAAGAAATCGGGAATTGGGATATTGGTGACGGATCACAATGTGCGGGAGACGCTGGCGGTGACGGACCGGGCCTACATTATCAACAACGGGAAGATCTTCCGGGCGGGGACTCCGGAGGCGCTGGGGGCGGATCCGGAAGTGAAGAAGGTGTATCTGGGGGAATCGTTTACGTTGTAGAGGAATCTACGTCATGATCCTGTTCTTATTGATGGCGATGGGCGCGTTTGGACAGACCGCGCCGGATGTTCGTGGAGTGCTGGCGGCGCGGTGGCATGATTCGGGGTTCGCCGAGGGTGAGGACAGCTACAATGCCCTGACGGCGGCGAGTGACGGGAAGATCTACTACGTGATTTGTTCGAAGGGGATCGATGTGGGGGCGCGGATGTTTTCGTTCGATCCGGGCACGGGTGTAGTGAAGCAGGTGGGGGATTTGACGGAGGCGGCGGGTGAGAAGGGGCGCAAGGCGGTGCCGCAGGGAAAGAGCCACGTTCCTTTTTATGAACACAAAGGCAAGCTGTATTTTGCCACGCATATCGGGTATTACCGGCATGAAGGGGGCAAGGAGATTGTGGGGGATCCGCCGGCAGGGTACGGGCCGTATCCGGGGGGACATTTTCTTTCCTATGATCTGGCGAGCGGGAAGTTTGAGGATTTGGGGATTGCGCCGGAGCGCGAGGGGATATTGACGATGGCGATGGATGCGCGGCGGGAGAGGCTGTACGCGCTGACTTGGCCGAGCGGGTATTTTCTCAGTTTCGATATGGGTTCGCGAAAGGTGACGAATCATTGGCTGACGGCGGGGAAGGGTGAGAGGGGCGTGGGGAAGGAGTTCCGGGTGGTGAGCCGGTCGATTGCTCTGGATCCGCTGACGGGGCAGGCTACCTTTTCGACGGCCGATGGAGATTTGATTTATTTCGACCCATTAAAGGAAGAATTGGCGAAGGTGGATGGCACGACGTTGCGGCGCGATGCGTTTGGGCAGTGGAATCCGGATGAGCCGGGGAGCATGGCTTACAACTGGCGGCAGACGGTGTTCTACCGGCCGGGGTATCTGTTCTACGGCGTGCATGGCGGGAGCGGGATGTTGTTTCAGTACAATCCGGGCGGGAAGGAACTGTATGTGCATGGGCGGATCGCTTCGCAGAAATCGAAGGATATGGGGATGTATGACGCGTTCCGGTATGGGTATTTGGGGTTGACGATGGGGCCGGATGGGGAGACGTTGTATTTCCTGACGGGGACTCCGGCGGGTGAGGAGATACGGTTTGTGACTTACCATGTTCCGACGGGGCGGTATACGGATCATGGGGCGCTGGCGTTTGACGACGGGCAGCGGCCGACGTGGGCGCAGTCGATTGCGGTGGGGCGGGACAAGCGGATTTATACGGTATCGAAGATGATGGTGAACGGGAAATTGAAAGTGGATTTATTGAGTTTTGCCGATCCGCTGCAGAATGAGCCTCCGAAACAGGAGGAATATAAATTGATCCGGTCGTGGCTGAATCCGGGCGGGATGCCGCATCCGCTGCAGGAGGCGCACGGGTTGTGTCTGGATAACGAGGGGAATGTGATTGTGGTGGATAGCATTGGGTCGCGGGTGCACCGGTTCACGCCGGAGGGGAAGTGGCTGATGGAGATTGGGCTGGGGCCGGGGAGCGGGCCGGGGCAATTTGCGGGGCCTCGGGATGCACGGGTGCATCGGGATGGGCGGATTTATGTGTCGGATGCGAACAATGCGCGGATACAGGTATTTGGAAAGGATGGAAAGTTTGAACGAATGTGGGGCGGGAAGGGATCGGGACCGGGGCAATTGGTGCGGGCGCATGGGCTGGAGTTTTCGAGCGATTACAGCAAGCTGTTTGTGGTGGATGTGGACAATAACCGGGTGAGCGTGTTTCAACCGCTGACGGGGGAGTTGCTGTACGACTTCGGGCGGAAGGGGGAGAAGACAGGGGAGTTCCACGAGGCGCACGGATTGGGGATTATGCCGAACGGGGATTTAATTGTTTCGAATTATTGGGGTCCGGTGCAGAGGTTCACGGCGGATGGGAAGTTTCTGTTTGAGTTTGCTCCAGCGGGCTTCCGGGATTGGATCCATTTTCATAGCATGACGACGGACCGGGAGGGAAATACGTACCTGGCGGCGCGGGACCGGCAGCGGGGGAATGCGGTGGTGAAGTACGACGCGCGGGGGGCGTTTGTGACGGCGTGGCGGATGGAGGGAGTGAAGACCGCGGCGGTGGATGCGAATGGGCTGGTGTATACGGCTTATGAGGGCAAAGGGGTGCATGGGGTGCAGGTGTATCAGCGGGTAAGGTGAGGGGCCGCTGCCTGCATCGCGTGATATCATGCAGGCATGAAGCAGCAGGCACGCGATATCCAGTATACGGTCCGCGGCATCCCGCGGGAGGTGGATCGGGCGTTGCGCAAGAAAGCTGCCAAACACAAGGTGAGTCTCAATCAGATCATCTTAGAGGAACTGACGGCTGCGACTACGGGCGCGCGCAAGCGAGCGGATTTCGATGATCTCGTCGGCAAGTGGACACCCGATCCAGGTTTCGACGAGGTTCTTGCGACGCAAAGACAGATCGAGCCGGACAAGTGGAAATGAGAGTTGCGCTTGACACGAATCGGATTATCGACTTGTTCCGTGGCGATGGAGAACTGGCAAGGCAACTGAGCACAGCGGAGGAGGTCTGGGTTCCGCTTTTCGTTTTGGGTGAGATACGGGCCGGGTTCCGGGGCGGTACGCAGCAGCGCCGGAATGAAAGTCTGCTCACGATGCTGCTGGCCAAGCCGACCGTGGATGTGTTGCTGCCTAGCCGTGAGACGGCGGAACATTACGCGCGGATCTTTGTTCAACTCAAGCAAGCCGGCACGCCGATTCCCGACAATGATCTTTGGATCGCCGCGCTAGTACTGGAGCACGACCTGATTCTGATTACGCGAGATCGTCATTTCGAGCGGATACCGCAGTTGAGTCGAGCTTAGAGCCATTTCCTCAGGCACTGGTTAGCCGATCCACAAGGAAGGATTGTGGAGTACTCTGTGGGGAGTAGTCCACAATGGAAACGATTCAGGCAGTGCTCAACGAAGAGCTTTTGGAGGCGGCTGATATGGCCGCCAAGCGAGAAAAATTGAACCGATCCGCCCTGACACGCCAAGCGCTGGACGAGCACCTGAAACGTCTGGCAATCCGCGACCTGGAAGAACGTGACCGGCGCGGTTATAAGGCGAAGCCGCAGCGGGAAGAGGAATACCGGCCTTGGGAGGATGCAGCGGTTTGGCCGGACTAATACACCGTGGGGCGGCCATCTCTCCACAGTAACGGTTGCCCCTATTACCTGCACCATGCGACTGGGGAAGCGAGTCGCCATTTTGAGCTGCGCGGCACAGAGATTTACGCTGGGTGTGATTAAGAATCGCGACCACCTTGACTGCCCCGGATTTGGTCTTGGCCGCCGATTCACGCCGGTAAACGCGGATAGTGGGCTCATCCTGGATGGTCAACGGAGGCATAGGTGAGGGCGGTTTGGGTGAGGCCGATGTTCCAGGCGCAGACGGCGGCGAGGTCGTAGGGACGGTAGCCACAGGCGTAGCCGTGGGTGAGGTAGTTGCGCGGGCGCTCGGTGATGGCGAGGGCGCGGCGGGCGGCGAAGAAACCTTTTTCCCAGCGTTTGGATTCGCAACGGATGGAGCCGACGTTGAGGCGATAGAAGAGATCCTGACGGAAACGGGTGGCGCAGAAGATGCGGACATCGGCACGGAGGGTTTTGGCGGAGCCGAGGGGGCGGTATTCCCTTTCCTGGAGGAAGCGAAGGAGTTTGGCTTGGGAGAGGAGCGGGAGGGAGTCGATTTCATCGAGGAAGAGCGTGCCGCCTTCGGCTTCGTGACCGAACAATTCGTTTTCGATGAGATCGAGGGGGATGGCTCCGCAGTTGACGGCAACGAAGGGGCGATGGTGTCGGGGACTGAGATGGTGCACAGCGCGGGCGGCGAGACGGGGGATTTTGCGGATTTCAGTGAGGAAGTCCTGATTCTGGCCGAGCAACTGGCCGAGGATGGCGGCGCCTGCGATGTTGCGCGCGGCGGCTTTGGTGTGGAGCAGAGAATCGACGGAGGCTGGGTCCTGGTAATCCGCGATGATGAGGGAATCGATGTGTCGCTGGCGGAGATTGCGAATGGGGCCGGCGATGACGGGTAGGCATTCCTGTCGGGTTTCGTGGGAGCCGGCAGATGACGGAGACTGTCATTCCTAAGCCACTCCGTGCGTGTTCCGGTGATCAGACGCCCTGCCGCTCCGGACGTACCGGACAGGCTTCCACATTATGGACCCAATATATGAAATTGGCGTTCGGTTCCAGTGAAAAATGGAATAAGAAATGGGGAGGGGGTTAACGCAGGGGCACCGCGTTCTTCTTGATGTATTCTTCGATGGTTCGGCTTCTGCCGGATGAGCCGGGGCCGATGTAGTGGAAGGCTTCGGCGTATTCGAAACCGTAGCGTTTGCCGAGTTCCCGGTTGCGGGCGAGGATGAATTCCTTGATGTAGTTGCGGTCGGCGGTGGCATCGTCGTTGCCGAGCAGGGGGAGTCTGAGATTGCGTTTGGCGAGTTCGGCGCGGAGGCGGGAACCGTTTGTGCCGGCCGGCCCTTTGGCGACGTTGGCGCGGTTGGCTTCCACCTTTTTGTCGATGACGCTGGTGATGTCGACGACGCGGGTGATTTCGGGGCGGCGGGCGAAGTAATACTTGTCGGTGACGGCGTGGGGTTTGAGTCCGGCAATGAATTGTTCGGGGTAGTCGTGGGCGCGGCCGGCCATCCAGCAAGCGGCTTCGACGGCGCGGGCGGTCATGTAATGATCGGGGTTTTCTTCGTCGTGGGCCCAGGGATCCCAGCAGACGACGGTGTCGGCCTTGAGGGCTCGGATGAGGAAGATGAAGCGGCAGAGGAGTTCATTGAAGGCGGCGCCGCCCATTTGATGGTTGCTGTAGTTGAGATCGAACTTGTCTTTGAGGCCGAGGATAGAGACGAGTTTGGCGTTGTCATTCTGGTTGCCGAGGACGTGATCGCCGACGGTGCCTGGGGTGCCGAGTCCGGGGGCGTCGCCCATGTCGTCGTTGGTGGCGCGGACGAGGTAGCCGGTGTATCCCTCTTCGACGAGTTTGGCGACGGTGCCGGCGGAACTGAGGGGGATATCGTCGGAGTGCGCCTGGACGGCGAGGAGGACTTTGCCGCGATGGGGCATGCCGGGGTTGGCGCGTTCGAGGACGGGTTGGTTTTGCTGGGCGCGGGCGATTTGGGAGGCGAGCGCGCCGGGGATGAATTTGCTGAGCAGATCGCGGCGTAGCATGGGGGACATGATACCAGTGATGAGTGGGCTGGGGAGTTTGGGGAAGGTATACTCTATCGCATGAGTTTCTTCCTTTTGCTGGCGGCTGCTTTGCTGGGCGTGCGGAGCGATGGGGCGGACGTGGCGCTGTATGCGGCTCTGGGTCCGGAGTTGACGACGTATGGCGTGGATGTTGCGAAGGCGAGCCTGGAGCGGCGCGGATCGGTGACGCTGCCGGAGAATGTGCAGGAGGCGTGGCCGCATCCTTCGAAGAAGTTTTTGTACGTGGCGTGGAGCAACAATCAAAAAGGGGCGGCGGGACGGCATGGAGTGACCGCGTTTCGCGTGGATGCGGGGACGGGCGTGTTACGGCAGCACGGGGAAGCGATTGCCGTACCGGCGCGGTCTGTGTTTCTGACGGTGGATATTGCGGGCAAGCATATTGTGGTGGCGTATAACGATCCGAGCATGCTGACGGTGCATCGGATTGAGGCGGATGGAAGGCTGGGGGCGGCGGTACCGCAAGCGGCGGGACTGCAGTTCGGCGTGTACGCGCATCAGGTGCGGGTGGACCCGACGAACCGGATGGTGATTTCGGTGGCTCGGGGGAACGGGCCGACGGAGAAGAAGAAGGAAGATCCGGGGTCGTTGCAGGTATTCGGATATAAAGACGGGATTTTGACGAATCGGGCGACGATTGCTCCGGGAGGCGGGTATAATTTCCAGCCGCGGCACCTGGAATTTCATCCGACGCTGCCGGTGGCGTATATCACGCTGGAGCGGCAGAACAAGGTGCAGGCGTACCGGGTGATTAGCGGACCGTCGTTGAGCGCCGCTCCGCTGTTCACGAAGGAGACGCTGGAGGATGTGGGCACGATGGACTGGCAGGCTACCAGTGCGATTCATGCGCATCCGAACGGGCGGTTTCTGTATTTGGGAAATCGGGGGCTTGAGGGCAAGGGGGAGAATTCGATTGCGGTCTATGCGCTGGATGCGCGGACAGGCGAGCCGACGCGGATTCAGAATGCGGACACGCGAGGGGTGCATCCGCGGACGTTCACGCTGGATCCGTCGGGGCGATTGCTGGTGGTGGCGAATATGCAGCCGGGGTCGCTATCGATGTTCCGGATTGGGGCGGACGGGAAGCTGGAGTTTGTGCGGAAGTACGATCAGGCGGGCGGGCGGGGACTGTTCTGGGTGGGGATGTTTTGAGGGTAGAGGCTCATGCGTGGCGCGCGGCATCGATCCATTGCTGGAGTTGAATAGCTGAGGTTGCGCCGAGCCGCTGCCGTTCGGCATCCGTGAGGTGGGGAGAAGCCTGATGGTGGAGGAGGAAGCCGACGGTGTCCGGATTGGTGGCTAGCGTGAGCGCACGCAATCCGGCGGGGGTGGGAGCATCGACGGCGAGTCCGGCATTGAGGAGGACGGCGATGGCGGACGTTGCGTTGCCGGCGTTGGGCGAGGCAGCGGCCAGATGCAAGGCGTTCCGGCCAAAGCGGTCTGTCGCGTGTGCGTTGGCGCCGGCAAGGATCAGGTCTTCCAAGAGGGGAGAGCAATGCTCGGCGGCCTGCAAGAGAGGGGTGAAGGCGAGGGGGCGTGACAATCGCATCATGGCTCCGGGAAAGGACAGGAATCTGGGAAACGATTGCCAGAGCATCGTGTTGTCGTCAGCAACCGGCTGATGGAGAGCCCGGTGGAGATCTTTGGCCGCCTGATCACTTCTTGCGTCGAGAGAGGCGCCGGCACGCAGGAGCGAGCGCAACGCTTCCCGCAAGGCGCTCTGCGCGGATGGCGAGCCTGGCTGAGAAATGGAGCAGATGGTGAACAATGCAGCATCCAAGGCGGGAAGGCACTCAGCGGCATGCAGTTCGAGAAGCAGCGGGATGCGCAGACCATCCTCGGTTGCGGCTTGGATCAAGGCGACGGGGGCCTGTCCGGCAGGCACGTTCTCCAATGCGGCCGGGTGGAGTTGACGGGACCGCATCGCATCGGGCAGGAGCGTGGGCAGTCCACAATCCGTCAATACATGCAGGCAACGCCAAGCCGAGCGTTCCGTGCAATAGGCCGACAATGAGGCTGCGAGACCGTTCCAATCGGACAACGGCAGGGGACCGAGGTCAGGGCGGCACCAGTAATAGCCCGGCTGTTCGCGCGGATTAAGGACGCGAGCGATTCTGACCGCGTTGCCTTCGTAAATGAGGGATTGGAGGTGTGCGCCGATGCGGGCGGGGCCGTGCAGCATGGCGTCCACGGTCCAAAGGGTATCGGTTGTACCTGGACCGAGAGATAGGTGAATGTGAGCGAAGAGGGTTTCCCCGGTGAAGTCGGGGACTCCGGGATCCGCGCCGGCTTGCAAGAGTTCGCGAACGGCCTCGACGCGGCCGAGGGCCACGGCGTGAAACAAAGGAGTATGGCCGCTGGAATCCTGTGCATTGAGATCGACGGAAGCCTGGAGCAGGGGCGCACATGCGCCACGGTTAAAGACGGCCGCATAGTGCAACGGCGTGAGTCCGCGGTGATCCTTTGCATTCGGGGCGGCGCCGGCAGCCAGAAGCAGAGGGACGTGCTGCGGCACTTGCTCGCAGGCGTTGTGCAGGGGTGTTCTGCCCGCTTCATCGACGACGTTCGGGTCATCGCCATTCTGAAGGAGTTTTTGGAGAGCATCGCCCGCCGACAGGGCGGCCACGTGGAGCCTGGTTTTTTCGGGCATCGCGGATTCTTCCACAGATTACATGATTGGCGGCGGGCGAGACGGAGGAATCGGTTGGTTGGCGGGTGTAGTATCGGAGGCATGCAGTTCGAAACATGGAAAGGAAGGTTGGCATGAAGGCTCCAGTGTTGATCGCGGTAGCAGCTTGTGGTGTGGGGATATGGATTGGGCTGAAGATGGACGGGCGGATGCCCCGGATCAGCCTGACGCAACCGGTGCAGGCGGCGCAGGCTCCGAATGACGGGAAATTACGGGTGATTATTTTTGGCGCGCATCCGGACGATGCGGAGTATCGCGGCGCGGGTGTGGCGATGAAGTGGGCGAAGATGGGGCATCACGTGAAGCTGGTGTCGGCGACGAATGGAGATATCGGTCACTGGCAGAGCGCGGGTGGGCCGCTGGCATTGCGGCGGCGGAAGGAAGTGCTGGAGGTGGGGCGTCGGTTGGGCGTGACGACGGAGGTGCTGGATATCCACGATGGGGAGATCCTGCCGACGCTGGAGAACCGGCGGATGGTGACGCGGCTGATTCGGGAGTGGAATGCCGATGTGGTGATCAGCAACCGGCCGAATGATTACCATCCGGATCACCGGTATACGGCGATTCTGGTGCAGGACGCAGCATTCATGGTGACGGTGCCGTTCTTTTGCCCGGATGTGCCGGCATTACAGAAAAATCCGGTGTTTTTATTTGCCTCGGACCGGTTTGAGCGGCCGAATCCGTTTCGCGCGGATGTGGCGGTGGGGATCGACGATGTGATGGAGCCGACGCTGGATGCGCTGCTGGTGATGGAATCGCAGATTCACGAGGGCGGAGCGAATGGACGGGCGGGGTTGTTTCCGGATGATGAGGCGGGCAAGCAGCAGCGCCGGGCGCAAGTGCGCAAGAGCCTGGCTGGGCGGTATGCCGGGGCGGCAAATCAGTATCGGAGTGCACTGGTGAAGCAGTATGGGGAGCAGAAGGGAAAGAGCGTACGGTATGCGCAGGCGTTTGAGATTTGCGAATACGGGCGGCGTCCTTCGGCGGAGGAATTGAAGCGGATTTTCCCGTTTTGAGGGGGAAGATGACTCAGCCGGCGAAGGCGGCTTCGAGGTTTGCGCCGTCGAGGACGCGGTCTACGAGGGCCTGGAGTTG
>CALFYN010000011.1 GCA_937952345.1 uncultured Acidobacteriota bacterium | reverse complement strand
TTCACATAGGGCTCTGCACTCGCGCCTTTGCGCCGCTGTTGCGCATGTTTTTCCGCCGCGTAATGCGCGGCGTGAAGAATTCTCTGTAGCGATTCCAGGTGGGATGATGTGGTTGCTTCGATTGGTGCCATTAAAACTCCCGCGTCAAGGCTGGAATTCCAAATGATGCCACAAGCAGACCGAAAATGAGAAATGCCGCTCCGGCGCCCGGCAACCAGTACGATTCGCTGCCGATGCCCGGCTCAATCACCGCCACATCCGCATCGGCTGGATCAACGCGAACTGTAAGCCTCTTTCCCTTCGGATACTGCCGGGCGATCGCCGTAGCCCACTCTTCGCTCGCCCCGGCCAGTTGCCCGATTCGCCGCAGGTTCGAATAGTGAGTCCGGCCATTCACGCTGTAACGGAACACAAGATTCGTCGCATACGAGGTGCTTTCCGTGTCGTCCTCCTCGTCGTATGTTGTGCTGCTGTCTTCTCCTGCGTAAACGATCTCCGCATCCGCTTCCGGCCATTGCAGGCTCGCGTTGGCTTGCCACAAGCGGTGCAACCCACCCCAAAGCATCGCCGCACCGATCAGCCCGAAGATCAGCGCAAAGAGATGTAGCCCCATCTTAAACAACGGCCGCTGGCCCGATTTTCGCGTCGTGGAGAAATAGAACAAGAGAAACATCACTCCCGGCAGGCCGAAGCTAAGTCCCGCCCCGGGCAGCCAGAACGCGTCGGAATGAACTCCCGGCTCCGTGCATGCCACCCATGGATCGGAAGGCTGATAGCGGACCGGCACGCGCCGCCCCTTGGCGTAGCGCAATGCCCGCAGTTGCGCCTCCGACGAGTCTCCCGATCCCAATGTCTGCCCAAAGTGCAACGTGCCCGTCGTATACGTGCGGCCTCCCACCTCATACGCGATCTCGATCTCCGCCGATGTCGTTTCGCTATCAGAAACAACTTCTGCATTCCGTACGACGCCATCCGCCACGGGCCAACCCGTGCTGGCATAGCCACGCCACAGGTTCTTCGCTCCCAACCACAGCAGAAACAGCCCGAGCAGAACAAACAGCGATATCGCTCCGCAAACCACAATGGTCTCCGTGCGTTTCATCCCAGCGTTACGCCGCAAGCCGCAGCCGTTTTCCGGATGTATGTCGCGCCTTCTTCGTACTCAGCGGCAGTCTTCAGATGCTCCAACATCAACGGCGCATCGGTGGGAATCGCCGCCAGATGGCGCAGATACGCCTGGTAGTCGATCACCCCACGCCCTGGAATCACTTCCACGAAATGCACGTTCATCTCCGGTTGCCAGGCCAGATCCTTCGCATGGCACGAAGAAACCCAGCGCCCCAATTTACGGAACACCTCCTCAATCACCGCCGCGTTGTTGTAGATCCGCTCCGGGCTGTTGATGATGTTGCACACGTCCACATGCACGGAAAACTGCTTGCGGTCCACCGCCTTCATCAGCTTCAGATACGAGTCCGCCGAGTTGGGAATCGACCACCCCATCATCTCCACGCTGAACGTCGTCCGCGACGGCTTCACCGCGTCGATCACCTTTCGCACGTTTTCCACCGTTGCGTCGAAGAAGCGCTGCGAAAGGTTGTCCTTGTGCGGTCCGTACCACACGGTGGGATGAAATGACCCCGCGATATCGACACAACAGCGGGCACCCACGGCTTCTGCCAGCGCTAATCGCATGGTGACGTATTCCAGGTTCTCCTTCCGCTTCACTGCGTCCGGATCCAGCATGTTCCGCCACGCTCCCACCTCGGCAATCGTCACGTTCTCGGCGGCAAACGCCGCCGCGATCGCCTTCGTGCGCACCGTATCTTTTACGTCGGCA
>CALFYN010000010.1 GCA_937952345.1 uncultured Acidobacteriota bacterium | reverse complement strand
CATCGTCCAGTGCTCGGCCCCGGCGGCCAACGCCCACCCCGTCCATCACGCCAGATTCTCCGACATCTCCACCCGTGAAGACCGCATCCGCCGCCTTAAGGGCAAGGATGTCTACCTCATGCACGACGTCCCCGAACCCGCCGACAAACTCGTCGCCGGCTACACGTTCTTCGAACCCCACGCCCGTTCCTGGCCCCCGCACAACCACACCGACCAGGAAGAGGTCTACGTCTTCATCCAGGGCCGCGGAGCCATGGAAGTCTACGAATCCCCCGAAGAACTCAGCTTCGTCCACAGCGTTGACAAAGGGGATATGGTCACCATCCCCTACCTCAACTACCACCCCGTGTTCTCCCAGGATGTCCCCGTGCACTTCATCTGGTGCATCGCCGGAGAACGCTACTGGATCGGCGACAAGAACAAGGACTTCATGAAAGGCACCACAGGCCCCATCACCACGTAGCGCTGAATTTTGGCTTCGGTGCGCTTCATCTGGTGCATCGCGGACGTGAACTACGTCGCGCGGCAGTAGTTCAGGCTTGATGGAAGTGTCCGGCCGCGGCGCCTATCGAACGCCTTCGGCGCCAATAGGACGTGCGCTGCCCGCTCATCTGTACAAAACCGCACCATCTTTTGACCACAGCGCCATCTGCGCTAGCCCCACCGCATTCGCGGCGCCGGCGATTTCTTTTCTGGCGCGTGACGTGCCGCCAACTGCAAATGCCCTTATTGAAAGGAAGGCGCGTTTCGCAGCCACCGCAACAAGCAATTATGAAGCGAGGTGTGCGTGCGCGTTAAACAAGCCTGGCAAATGAATCCCGCATGGAGCTAACAATGAAACACTCGAAAATACTGTCCGCAATTCTGGCGCTGGCATCCATCCCTGCCTTCGCCAAACCCTATTCGGCCTCAGCCGTGCCGTTCGACTTCGTCGATATATCCGCTACCGCATCCCCTATTGCCTTCCTGCACAACACGGATAACGCCACCACCTTCGTCCCCATCGGCTTCGACTTTCAAATATACGGCGGCTCGTATGCCAACGTCAGCGTGTCCAGCAACGGATTGCTCATGTTCGGTTGGACAAACAACTCCCCCGATAACTCCGACCTGACGGATTTTCCGAAGGAACCGGCTTCCATTGCCGTTTTTTGGGACGATCTCGTCATCACCGGTGGTGATTCCACGGATGTGTTCACGCAGTTGAGGGGCATCCCGGGCTCGCGCGAATTCATTGTCCAGTGGAACCAGGTCAAGTTCTTCATGGATAGCTCGCAGAGTGACTCCCTCACCTTTCAGGCCCGCCTGCGCGAGGCGGACGGCAGCATCTTGCTCAGTTACCTGGATCTGGTCATCGACGCGGATCCCCGCAACAATGGAGCTTCAGCAACCGTAGGCATCAAGGCCGATGGCGAGCAGGGCCTGGACCGCTTGCTTCTCGCATTCAATAGCGGCCCGAACGCCTTTGTCGGCACCGGCCAATCCACTCTCATCACGGACGACGGAGCCGTCACACCCGAACCCGGTTCCATTGCCCTGTTAGGCTCCGGATTGGCCTTGCTCGCATGCCGTCGCCGGTCACTCTCGAAATAGGTGGATCGCACGGCGTGCGTGGACGAAGCTCTCTTCTATTCCCACCCGCAATCGGAGGAATGCGGACCGCCCGTGCGGATGCGTAATGAGGGTGCCATGCGCACCCTCGCTCCAAAGCTTTACCAGGTGTCGGCACGGCGCAACCGCTATACTTCCTCTGAGCACATGAACCCTCTCCTCGCGCTCGCCTTGCTCCCCCAATCCCTCGCCCCCAACCGCACCCCCCCCCGCGCACGGAACTGGCCCT
>CALFYN010000009.1 GCA_937952345.1 uncultured Acidobacteriota bacterium | reverse complement strand
CTGCAGCGGCGCCTGGAAGGAATGCGCGCGGACCAGCGCACCGCCGACACGCGCCCTTCGGACGGCGCGCAACGCTTCAGCCCGATTGAAACCGAGACGCTCGTGAACCTGATGCTGGGTGGCAACGATCCGGGCCGGGCGGGCAATATTCTGCATTCGCGGCTGCGCTACTTCGATCCGAAAGGCCGCCGCGCCGGACTGCCCGAAGACGTTGCTGCCTTAGTGGACTCCATCGGCCCGGAGCATGTCTCGGTTACTCTGGTCAACGTCAATCCAACCGTCATGCGGGAAGTGATGGTGCAAACGGGCGCCTATGCCGAGCATGAGGCGACGGCCATCGAAACGGCGGAGGCGAAGTCGACGTTGCGGGCCAGGCATTTTCGGGTGCGTCTCGGCCCCGGGGCGGGAGGCCGCATCACCATACGCACGAAGCGATACACTTACCAACCCACAACCGCTTTTCCCTGGGATCGCTGACTGTGTATGCAAGCACACGAACTGTCCCGGTTCGCCACCGGATCGCAACTTCACCTCTATGAAGCAGCACCGCTCTGTTGCAGCAGTTTTGCGACCAGTCCCGTCCAACCCGTTTGATGGCTCGCCCCGACGCCCGATCCATCGTCGCCATGGAAGTATTCATGGAAGAGAACCAGATCCTGCCAATGCGGATCGGCTCGGTACAATCCGTTGCTCCCGTGCACGGGCCGGTATCCTTCCGGATTACGCAGAAAAATCCGGGTGAGCCGGCGCGACAACTCCTCCGCAACCTCCCACAGGGTCAACCACCGCTCCGAACCCGTTGGGCACTCGACTTTGTAGTCGTCACCGAAGTAGTGATGGAACTTCTGCAGCGATTCGATCAGCAGGTAATTGACAGGGAACCAGATCGGTCCTCGCCAATTGGAATTCCCACCGAACAGGCCATTGCTGGATTCACCGGGTTCATACTGCACGCGGTATTCGGTCCCGTTGACGTGGAGGACAAAGGGTTGGTCGCGGTGGCTTTGCGACAGCGCCCGGATGCCGTAAGGCGATAGAAACTCCTTCTCATCCAGCATGACGCGGAGCACGCGGCGTAGTTGCTCTCCGTCTACCACCGCAAGCAGGCGGCGATCGGCCGCCCCAGGGGAACGCATGCAAGCGACGTTGGCGGTGAGGTCTTGGCGATTGTCGATGAACCATTCCATGCGGCGATGGAAGCCGCTCAGTTTGCCGACAACGTCCTGCTCCAGCGTTTCGATGGCGAACAGCGGGATCAAACCAACCATGGACCGGATCTTCATGGGAACGTGTGAGTCGTCGGGCATGTGGAGCACGTCATGGAAGAACCCTTCCTTTTCGTCCCACATGCCAACGCCTTCGTGCCCGAGATGATTAATGGCTCGGGCAATGTACAGGAAGTGTTCCCAGAACTTGCTTGCAACGTCCTCATAGGACGGATCCTCGGTTGCGAGTTCCAGGGCGATGGCCAGCAGGTTAAGGCAGTACATCGCCATCCAACCTGTGCCGTCCGCCTGCTCAATGTGCCCGCCGGTTGGCAGTGGCGCGCTACGATCGAAAACCCCGATGTTATCCAGACCCAGGAACCCGCCTTGGAACACATTGCGGCCCTCCGCGTCTTTGCGGTTCACCCACCATGTGAAGTTCAGCAACAGTTTGTGGAAGATGCGCTGGAGAAAGACGCGGTCTCCAGTTCTTCGCCTCTTCTTCTCAATCTTATAGACGCGCCACGCCGCCCAGGCATGCACCGGAGGGTTGACGTCTCCAAAGGCCCATTCGTAGGCCGGCAGTTGCCCGTTGGGATGCATGTACCATTCACGAACCATCAGCATCAGTTGCTCTTTCGCAAAGTCGGAATCTACGAGCGCGAGCGGTACGCAATGAAACGCCAGATCCCAGGCGGCGTACCACGGGTACTCCCACTTGTCGGGCATCGAAATCACGTCAGAGTTATAGAGGTGTAGCCACTCGTGATTGCGGCCTCCAAGCCGCTGACTGGGGGGCGGCGGCGTGGACGGATCGCCGCTCAGCCACTCGTTCACGACGTAGTGATAGAACTGCTTGGACCACAATAGGCCCGCTAATGACTGACGCATGACCCGTGCCGCATCTTCAGTCAACTCTGCCGGGATCACCGTCTCATAGAACTCGTCTGCTTCCCGTTGCCGGGCAGCAAAGATCTGGTCGAACTGCGCGGCGTCGAGGTCATGGATACTCTCTTCACTGAGGCGCAGACGGATGGTGCGCGATTCGCCGCCAGGCAGATGGACCTTGTATCGCGCCGCGGCTTTCGTGCCCGAATGATCGGGGTTGACGGCGTCGGTGGCGCCCGAAACGACGTAGTCGTTGATCCCGTCCTTACAGTGGCGTATGCCGTTGTCATGGTTGTAGAGTCTGCGGGTGTTCGTCTCATTCTCGGTGAACAGAACCTCATCTGCAGGTTCGAAGACCAGGCGCCGCTGGCCGTACCGTGTTCCTTGGATCTCGACTGCGGTGTCCCCGGCTGGCCTCATCCACGGCTTTGCGGCACTCTCTCGCCAAGTCCAGGTGTTCCGGAACCAAACCGTTGGCAGCACGTCAATCCGGGCTGGTTCGATTCCTCTATTGAACACCTGGATCCGGATCAGGATGTCCTCGGGCGACGCCTTGGCGTACTCGACATAGACATCGAAGTACCGTCCGCCATCGAAAACACCGGTATCGGTGATCTCGAATTCACGGTCTGCTTTTCCCCGGCGGCGGTTCTCCTCCACCAGCCAGCGGTAGGGGAACTCCGCTTGCGGGTACTTATAGAGGTACTTCATGTAGGAGTGAGTTGGCGTGCTATCCAGATAGTAATAGCATTCCTTGGCGTCCTCTCCGTGATTCCCCTCATTGCCGGTAAGTCCGAATAGGCGTTCCTTCAGTATCGGATCGCGACCATTCCAGAGGGCGACCGCAAAACAGATGCGCTGATGGCGATCGCAGATGCCCGCGATGCCGTCTTCGTTCCAGCGGTAAGCTTTGGAACGCGCATGATCGTGGGGAAGATATTCCCATGCGTTGCCGTGTGGGCTGTAATCCTCGCGTACGGTTCCCCATGCGCGTTCACTCAGGTAAGGCCCCCAACGTTTCCAGTGGGATTTCCGGTCTCTTGCGGCCTCCAGTCTTTGCTGCTCAGCGATCATGGCGAGCCTCCTGTTTTCATGTTGCAGTGCAATACCCATATAGGATGGAAGGCTCTAAATTATTCCCAAAAACAGAACCGCCGGAGAAGCTTGGAAGCTACTCCGGCGGTGAAGTCTTTCGGCCTTGTCAGGGCGCTGTCAGCCTTCGAGATTCGCGACGAATTGGTGAAGGCTTTCCGATAATGAGGCCATCATTTCGAGATTCTGCTTTGCTGGCAGATCGGAGATGACGTAAACAAGATGGTCGCGGCTTTCGAACGCGGCAATGCGAAAACGTTGAACATCCGACGTGTACACCAACACTCCTGCCTGTGACAAGGCCGGAACCAGACCGCTGTCCGTCAAGCGTTCTCCGCCTTGCTTGACTGCCACCACGACCGAAAGCAGCTTGGAGTCGCGCTTCAGCGCTAGATGAAGATATCTGCGACCCTGATACCGGCACTCATGCGCCATCATGACACGGTACTCCACCGGAACCCGTTCCCGGACGGCGCGAATAAGACCGCGATGCTCTGGCTTGAGATCGGCAGCCACTTCCTGCAACGACGGCGCCACCTTCGGATACTTGCGAAACACCGCGCAATGAATATGGTCCCGCAAGCCGACCCGCATGATCGACGCCACTCGCTCCGATACAGACGCGATGTAGGAATCCTGCGAGGCTGTCGTAATTCTCAGTTGTCCGAGTTGATAGGCTGCCGTCAAGCCGGCACCCACCACCAGCACAGCGGCGGCCGCCGCGAGCCATCGGGGGGCAGGCACACGCGGGCGCTGCTCGCGCTCAATGCGGGCCCAGATGCGCGAATCGAGATCTGTGGGGACATCCGTTTGACGTATCGCTCGTTGCAATTGTTGTCTCATGTGAGTGTCCTCCTGCATTTCATTGTCTTCGCTCTTCATGCGTTTTGACCCTCCTGTGAGACTGCTGAAATTCCGTAGCTTCTAGCCGCGGTTACCAGGTGTTCCCGTAGTAGCCGCCTTCCGCGGCTCAGTCGGGACATCACCGTTCCGATCGGGATCTGCAGGATCTCGGCGGCTTCCTTATATGCGAATTCCTCCACGTCCACCAGCAGCACCACCGCCCGGTAGTCCGAAGGGATTCCGTCCAACGCTGCAATCAATTCTTCATCTGTGA
Organism: uncultured Acidobacteriota bacterium; assembly: GCA_937952345.1. Classification (GTDB taxonomy): domain Bacteria; phylum Acidobacteriota; class Terriglobia; order Bryobacterales; family Bryobacteraceae; genus CADEFT01. Next base: position 3,781 of record CALFYN010000009.1, on the reverse strand, counting down.
GGTGCTCCGGCACTGACGGCGAATAGGTGATGTTCGCCTCGATGAATTCTTCGGTTTGTTTGAGGAGCGGGAACCGGAACCACTTGCGGCGGTGGTGGTTGATGCAATGAAACAGGATCTTGAACAGCCAGGCCCGGCAGTTTGTGCCAGGCTCAAAGCGTTCAAAGGATTTCCATGCCTGTAGGAAAACATCCTGAGCGACATCTTCGGCCCGGGTGCGGTCGCCAAGCACTCGCACCGCAGTGCGGAAGATATCGCTGACATGGGGCATTGCTTCGGCTTCGAAGCGCTCTTCCACGGATTGCGTCGCCATCTGCGCCACCTCGGTCCGAGTCCACTCTGGGACTCCTTGCGGTACTACCATAACAAGACTTAAGCCCGGATTCGCATCGACTCGCGGGCCTGGGGTGCGGAGCATCTCATCATCCATAAAGCTCTCCAAGGCGCCAGGACTACCATACTCGCTTACAATCCCGGCGCCCCGCGTCTTTATTCCGCCCTCCAAAATTTTTTCAGCGAGAGGCAATCCATGCCCACTCGGAAGGGCGCGGTGTGATGTGGCTCCCGCCCGCGCCAATCTCGAATTAGCCTGATTTACTTCACGGCCTTTGTGAAGTTCGCCTCGCCAAGCAGCACCTCAGCCCAGGCGCAATAGACCTGGACCTTGGCGATGTCGCGCACGTAATCCGGAATCATCACCTGGCGCTTTTCGCCACCCTTGATCTTGAAGGCATCGAGCGTGTAGACGGTGCCTTTGCTGTCCACCACGCGCCAGGTGGGTGCTGGCGTGTCGGGAACCTTGAAGTCCGGCGTAACCTTTATCATGCTCTTGTCTCCCACGTAGTAGTGGATGGCCATTCCGGTGTTCGCCTTTGCTCCATGGAACCGCCCGGTGGGATGTTCTTCGCCCTTGTTGGTCGCGGCAAAAAGGGCGCTGGTCGTCAAGATGGCAGACAGCGCAAAAATAGATACAAAACGATTGGTTTTCATAGGTCAATTCTCCTCAGTTGTTCTTGTGGTTTGGGTGTTCAGTCATGTGCATCCGCTTTTCTGCGGCGCGCATGAGTTTGAAAAGCGGTTCCGTTACCGTTCGACAATTTGAATGGCATGGCCATCGGGATCGCGGACCGTAAACGATCTACGAAAGCCGCTGCCGGAGCCATCGGGATGCTCGGTGATGCCCGTCGAGACAAGCTGCGCCCGAACTTTGCGAATCCGTTCCGCGGTGGGAGGAAGACTTCTGGCGATGAGCCGTGTCTGCCAGTGCCACAGATCGTTGGCGCGCGAGTCCGGTGGGTATGCTCTTCCTTCCCGCGGCGCGAGATATTCCAGGAATTCGACACCTGGACCGGATGAAGCACGGAGGGTCGTGATTCGAAGGTGTGCGCCAAAGACGTTGTTCAGTCTCTCCTGTTCGATGCCGGAGTTTTCGCTCTCGCCCGCGACTCGGAGCCCCAGAACGTCCCGGTAAAACCGCAGACTGGCTTCCGTCTCTGAAATGACGATCGCTGTATGATCTATTCCCAGAAAGAGGCGATCCGACGAGCCGTGCCACCGGCTATCGCCCTTGCCGGGAGGAAACGATAGGATCTCCAGCACATGTCCATCCGGATCCTTGAAATAGAAGGCTTCAATACCGCCCGCATTCTTATTCCAATCCGGAAGCCGCTGTGGGCCCGCAGACGCATGCCGAACCTTGTATTGTCGTAAGTGCCGGTATGCATTCCCCATGTCGCTGACAACGATTGCAACGTGCTGGAACCACAGGTCATTACTTCTGGAGTCCGCTGGATAGGCCCTGCCTTGTGGAGCGAGATACTCCGTAAGCTCCAGGACTTCGTCTCCCAGACGCATACGCGCCACGCGAACACGAACGCCGAACACGCCGCGCGACCGTTCTTCCGCATCGCCGCTGGCTTCGTATCCGGATACCTTGCGAAAGCTCAGCACTTCGGAATAGAACGCGATGGACCGGTCTAGATCGGAGACCGTAATTCCCACGGAGTCTACCGCCTCGACCGCTCGGCCATCGGGCGTGGAAGCGCTAAAGGAGAAAATCGTGAGGACAAAGGTCAGGAATAGCCTGCGCATCATGAATGGCTCCTTACTGCAGGCGCGCCGCCAGATGATCGCCGACACGCAGCGCATTCGCCATGATAGTCAGCGCCGGGTTGACCGCGGAGCTGGACGGAAAGAAACTGCCATCGACCACGTACAGGTTGTCCACCTCGTGAGCCTTGCAGTTCGGGTCGAGTGCTGAGGTTTCAGGGTCGTTCCCGAAGCGAATCGTTCCGTTCTGATGGGCAACGCCGGCGAGCGGGATGCGCTGTCCGACGAAGAGATTCCGCGCAAACAGGCCTTTGTAGCAGTCCTTTCCGTGCAGCCCACATCCGGTCTGCTGCTGCAGCATGTTCTTTAACTTCGCCGTGAGCCGCTGATGGCCCTCCTCGTTGTTAGGCCGATAGCTCAGCACGATGGATCCGTCACCGTCCACCGTAACTCGGTTCTCCGGATCAGGCAAGTCCTCTGAGGTGAGCCAAAAATCGAGCGAATGGTTTGCCATAAGATCGAGCGTAAAGCCGGGCGCGATTGCCGGAGCGCCTGCCTTCAGCGTCTCGCCATCAAGTTTGCCGACAAAGGAGATGTGCCCCATTGGGTATTCCCAGTCGTTTGAGCCGAAATAGAAGTCGTTCACGGAGAGCGTCTTTTGAAACACAGTGGGGTTCGGACATTTTGAGATCGCCATCAGTACCGAGTTTGTATGCCCCATATAGTGGCGGCCCACCACGTCGGATCCATTTGCGAGACCTCTTGGGTGGCGGTCGTTGGCGGAACGCAACAGCAGCGCGGCTGATTGGATCGCTCCGCAGGAAATCACAACGATGCTTGCGGAGAGGATCTGCACCGAGCCGTTCCTCAGCACGCGGACACCTGTCACTTCGCGGCCGCTCGGGTTTGTTTCGAGTCGTTCGACGTAGGCGTTGGTCATCAACCCGACGTTGGGATAGTCCAACGCCGGGTCCACGCCGCGAACTTGCGCATCGGCCTTGGCGAACAGCAGACAGGGGAAGCCATCGCAGGTGTTGCAGCGGATGCACCGGCTCTTTTCCCTGCTCGACTCATCCAACATGACCCCGAGCGGTGTATGGAATGGCTTCAGTCCGAGGCGCGTGAAGTCGTCGCTCAACTGCTGCATGCGCGGCTCGTGCCTGACTGGCGGATGCGGATAGGGCGCACTGGCGCAAGGCTCCGTCGGGTCTTCTCCACGCTGCCCGTGTACGTGGTAATGCTGCTCGGCGAGCGTGTAATACGGTTCCAGATCGCTGTAACAGATCGGCCATGCCGGCGAAATTCCTCCATGGTGATGGATCTCGCCAAAATCCTGGCTTCGAAAACGGAACAGCGCCGCGCCATAGAACTTTGTGTTTCCACCAACGCAGTAATTGGTGTGGGGATGGAGTTCGTTCCCATCCCGATCTTTCCATTTTTCCTTGGTCTGGTAGCGGCCCTCGATATTGACCGCACGGGAGCTCCAGTTCTCCTTCTCTCAACGGGACATAATCGCCCCGTTCCAGAAGGAGAATCTTCTTCCCGGATGGGGCGAGCCGCTGAGCCAGGGTGCCGCCGCCCGCGCCGGTTCCGATGATGATCACGTCGTAATGATTCGCAGCCATAGCCATTGTTCCTCGCAATGCGAAAGTGAATTGAGTGAGATTGTGAAAACCGCTAGTCTTTCTGATCCGTCGCGCCCCAGTGCTCACAACGGAAAATACAGCGTGCG
>CALFYN010000008.1 GCA_937952345.1 uncultured Acidobacteriota bacterium | reverse complement strand
CACACCGATATCCTCATGCGCTTGGGGCAGGCCGGGCAGGCGTTCCTCGTCACCGAGCGTTGGCGTGCCCGCGCATTGGTCGAAGCCATTGCCGCGCCCGCCCACTCCCTCACGCGCGAACAGCGCCAGCGCGAAGATGCTTTGCTCGCCGCCATCGGCGCCATCCAGCGCGAACTGCTCAGCGGCTCGCTCACCGCGTCCGCCAAAACCGCCGTGCGCACCCGCCTTACCGCTGCCGAAGCAGACCTCGATCTCTTCCGCGTCGGATTGCGCCGCGCCCCCGTCACCGCCGAGCCCCCTCCCGTCCTTGATGACGCCGAGGTCCGCCGCCAGTTGCTCGGCCCTCGCGAAGCCGCCATTGTCTTCGCCCTCGGCGAGGAGCGCTCCTACGCGTGGCTCCTCACTCCAAGCCAACTGCACAGTGCCGTATTGCCCGCCAAGAAGCACGTAGCCGCGGCCGTACAAGCCTACCGCGCCCTCTTAACGCGTCCCGTCAACGCTCTCACCGCCACATCCGCCCTGCGCGGCCTCGACACCGAGGGCGCAAAGCTCCACCAGATGCTCATCGCGCCCTTCGTCCCGCATCTCCAAAACGTCGATGCCCTCACCATCGTCCCCGATGGCGTGCTCGCCTACCTGCCCTTCGATGCCCTCCCCGGCGGCCGTCGCATGATCGAGCGCTTCCGCATTCGCTACGCGCCGTCACTCTCCGCCATCGCCGTTCTCCGTGAGCGCAACAAGACACGCCAGGCTCCGTCCAAAGCCCTTCTCGCCTTCGCCGACCCCGCATACCCCACGGCCAAGGACGCATCCCCTACCCTCGCCGCCTACCGCGAACGCGGCGTCCCCGACACCCGCCTCCCCGGCAGCCGCACCGAAGTGCTCGCCATCCGTGCCCTCCATGGCACGTCTAACTCCCGCGTCTACTTCGGTGACGACGCCCACGAGCCCGCCTTGAAGCAGGAGGCTCTCGAACAGTACCGTTATCTCCACCTCGCCGCGCACGGCTATCTGGATGAACAGCAACCCGCCCGTTCGGGCATTCTCCTCCTGCCGGGGCCAGGCAGCGACGACGGAATCGTTCAGGTCGAAGATATCCTCCGCCTCCGTCTCAACGCCGATCTCGTCACCTTGTCTGCTTGCCAGACAGGCATCGGCGAAGTCGTCGACGGCGAAGGCGTCATGGGCCTCAGCCGAGCCTTCCTCCAGGCCGGAGCCCAAGGCGTCGTAGTCAGCCTCTGGAACGTCAACGACTCCGCATCAGCCGAGTTGATGCAGGCATTTCATCAGAACCTCAAAGCCGGCCTCGGCCGCGATGAATCCCTCCGCCGCGCCAAGCTCACATTGCTCCGCAAACCCGGCCCCTGGCGTCATCCCTATTTCTGGGCCGCCTTCGTAGGCATGGGCGACTGAGTAGGAAGCGCCCCCTCCTATCAAGATGCGGCACTCCATTAGTCCACCTGAACTCCACTAACAATATCCTCCCGGGGCAGTAAACTTGTAGGAGTGAAGGTTCGTGACTTGATTCGATTGATAGAATCCGACGGTTGGAAACACGTGAGAACCACCGGCAGCCATCGCCACTTCAAGCATGCGGTGAAGCCGCACGTCGTGACCGTGCCTGGCAGTCCGGGCGACGACATCCCGGTCGGAACGCTGAAGGCAATGCTCAAGTCGGCTGGTTTGGAGGAGAGGAAATGAACATCAAGTACGCAGTAATTTTCGAGCAGTCCCCAGCGAACTGGGCCGCCTACGTGCCGGATTTACCGGGTTGTATGACCACAGGCCCCACTCTCGAAGAGACCAGGCTCAACATCCGCGAAGCGATCCAGGGGCATTTAGCAACGTTGCAGCAGTTCGGAGATCCCATCCCGCCGCCATCCAGCTTGGCTGGGGAGGTCGAGATCACCACAGCCGCTTAGTATCCTCTCCAACAAACGCTTCGGCCAGGCCCGGATCGATGGAGACTGTCGAATATCTCCAGGTCAGTCCTTTTTTCGGCGCGGGAGGACCGGAGGTTGAGGACCCGCCATCTCCAACGCCCGATTCGACTTGCGAACGCGACGCCACCAAGCTGGGCCCAACGGCTACTATGGCGTGCCTGGTGGGCAAGGCCCAGCAGAATACCACTGGATGCCAAGAGCACCTGGCCGGAAGGCGAGGCAGACAGCGTCGCCGGGTTTGAGCATGTCGTAGAAATAGGGTGTGACTTCGGCGGAACTCACTTCCGGCGTATTCAGGTGTGCTTTGGTTAGCCGTACCCTGTACCTGACAACTTTACCTGTTGAGACATACTTCTCGTGGAGTACGTAACGGGTTTGCTGGATGTCCGAGGAGTCAGCGAGGGCGTTGATGTGGATCGCGGCACCGTAGCCATAGGCAAGAAAGGTGAAAAGAAACGTCACAACGGTAGTGAGGCGATTGCCTCGAACACCCGCATGCGCGGCTTCCTGCGCTGCGAATAATGCGCCTCCGATCAACAACGCTGCCACAGTCTGTGTCACCCAGCCCACCGTTTCGAAGTCTAATACGGCCCTAAACGCAAGAGCCAACATCGGGAACAAGGCGAGGAATGACAGGTTGGGCCTTACGTCTTTCGGACGCCCATCCAACTGGATCAACCCACTGGAGCGCCACGCGAAGAGCGCGGCCAGCCATGGCGCCAACAGCAGGAGGACGAACACCACTTCGTACGGCCTTGGTAGAAACACACCCCAAAAAAACAGCGCGCCGCCTATGCTGTTCAGCAAACGCGTCAAGCGTGTTGCCCGGAGTAGGCTCTCGAAGCGCTCTTCCTCATCGCTGCCAAGACTGTCGTCGTCGGCAATCTCCCTAAGGGCGGACTCCGCTTCCCTCTCGTCGAGATTGTCGAGATTTGAGAACCAGTGGTCAAATTCTGGATCCGCTTTGTGGAGCCACGCGGTGGAAATAGTTTTGCCGGCCGGGTGTTTCTGTTCCAAGATCAGTCCTGGACTCCCGTTGATACGCCATCCCGCTATTTCATCGCGTCGCAAAGAGTGCGTTACGGTCAGTTCGTGAATCTCGATGCGGTCGGCGAATAGCACAATTTTCGAGCGCAGCGTGGTCAGGAGGAGGTAGAAGCTCAAGGCCGCAAAGATGAAACAGATCCCGATTAGTAAATAGGTCGCGCCCTTGGTATCGGCCTCGCGACCCGAGGCGAAGTACAAAACCCCGAATGTGCTCGGGACGCCGAGGATCAGAGACGACCCAATCAGGAAAATTTGCCATCCTCGCGAAACGCGATAGGTTCTGGGGTAGGCGGCCATGGTCGCTCGCTCCCCTAAGCCTACCCGATGCTCCCCCATGGGAGACACTCCTTGCTCGCGAATTGTCGCGAAGGAAATCCACCTTGCCGTATTGTCGGCAGAGCCTCGAAGTCGCCAGTCCCGACTAAGGGCTGCGTGAAGCTCAGTTACCCAACTCAACAAATTTTCCTGATACAAACCCGCCCCATCCCTCACTTCTCAGGGACCGCCTGCCCAAAGGCGGCAAATCAGGAGGATTCCACCATCATGCAGTCCCGCGCTTCTCTCACAACGGCCATCCTGCCGTTTATCTTGCTCGCCGGCTCTCTCTCCGCCGCGCAATTCGGGGTCACCGTCAGCGTGCCCAACCACAACGGCGACGCCCTCGCCCTGTTGTTTCAATTGACCAACGCCAACCCGGCCGCCAATCAGGCCGTATTGAATAACTTCACCTTCTCCAGCGCCTCCGTCGACGGCGCGCCTGTCTTCCAAGGCGATGCCTCCGGATCCGTCGCTGGCGGCATCACCATGGGCGACACATCCAACCCCAACACCGCCCGCATCAACTTCACTCCCAGCGGCGTCGCCTCCGTCACCTTCAACCTCGACATCTCCGAAAACTTCACCGCTCCCGGACCCGGCGATTTCTTCGGCCTCAACATTCTCCTCAACGGCAATCCACTGAGCAGCACCGACCCCGGCGGAACGAACCTCTTCCTCTCGGGACCCATCGGCCAGAACGGCATCGCCTTCACCACGTTCACCGACGGCCGCGGCATGACCGTCACCTTAAGCGACCCCTTCCCCGAAACCGGCAATGTCCCCGAACCGGCCACCACCGCACTGCTCGGCCTCGGACTCACCACCCTGGCCACCTGGCGCAAAGCCGCGAATAAACGAAAATCAACGCCAATCATTTCTTAATTTTCCATCGGCGTTCATCGGCGTTCATCGGCGGCCAGTCCTGACTCAGTAGCCCGCCAGTTTCAAGGAGAATCACCATGCCCATGACGACAGCTTCTTTGCCTCCACAGGTGCAGCACGCGCCGGTGGCCTTTGTGGAAAATCGCGGCCAGGGTTCGGCCCAGGCCGTGTATCAGTCGAGCGCGCTCGGCTACCGCCTTGAGATCACCGCCGAAGGCGCAGTGATTCGCAAAGGAAAGGACGCCGCGCAATTGCGATTTGTGGGAGCGAGGAAGCCGTCGATCGTGGCAGCGAAACCGCAACAAGCCAAGTATCACCTCTACCGCGGCAACACCCGCGCCGAGAACCTGCCCATGTTCGGCGAAGTGCGCCAGAACGGCATCTACCAGGGCGTCGACGCCGTATACTACGGCTCGCAGTCCAATCTCGAATACGATTTCATCGTCCATCCCGGCGCGGATCCATCGCAGATCCGCTTCCGCTTCGATGGGGCGAACGTGCGTATCGACGCGGACGGCTCGCTGGCCGTGAACGTCAACGGCCGACACTGGCGGCAGAAGGCCCCCCTCGCCTTTCAACAGGCCGCCCAGCGTTTCAACAAGGTCGAAGCCCGCTACGTCATTTCCGATACCGGCGAAGTCTCCCTCGCCTTGGGCGATTACGATCGCGCCAAAGATCTCATCATTGATCCCATACTCACCGAGTTTGGCAACGTCGCAGCCGTGGGAATGGACGAACCGCTGGAAGTAGCCGTGGATGCGCAAGGCAGCGTCTATGTTGGCGATACCATCGACGTCGCGAAGTTCGATAACCAAGGCGTACTGGTATACCAGTTTCACGCCGTCACGAATGCCGGGGATGAACTCGTCCAGTCCATCGCCGTCGCCGCGGACGGCGGAGTCGTGGTGGGGGGGATGACCGACGGCAAAGATCTGCCCACCAGTGCCAACGTTTTTCAACCGAACAAAGATGTCCGCATCTGTTTCCCCTTGTGGGCCGCCGTGGATTGCATCCTCGAGATGAAACGGGCCGACGGCTTTGTCATCCGCCTCAACCCCAACGGCACACTACAGTGGGCGACCTACCTCGGCGCGGGCGACCGCGACAACATCACCCGCGTAGCCTTCGGTCCCAATGGAACCGTGTATGCCGCGGGAGAAACCCAGTCGAATTTCTTTCCCACCAAAAATCAATTCCAGGGTTGCGGAACATTCCCCGCAAACGCATTCTTCACCGTCCTGCGCGCCGACGGAACAGATATCAACTACTCTACCTGCCTCCACCCCACCGCCAACATCGGGGACAAGTTCTCCATGGCCATGGGCTTGGCGGTCGACTCCAGCGGCTTCGCCTACGTCGCCGGCCAAGTTAAAACGGGGTCC
>CALFYN010000007.1 GCA_937952345.1 uncultured Acidobacteriota bacterium | reverse complement strand
ACAACGCGCCCGTCTTTCTTGCCCGCACCGAGGACACCAGCGCCCTGAAATCGCATCCCGAAAACCACCTCGAAGGCAAAGTCGTCCTCGCGCTCACGCCGTCCATGGCCCAACTCCGCCGCCTGCCGCGCGAAGAACGCACCGAGCGCATGCGCACCGTTTCCGGCCTGTTCGCCGAACTGCGCCGCCTCAAGCCCGCGCTCATTCTCGCCGTGCGCGCCGATAGCGAACGCGGCACCGGCTCCACCGGCCAGTTGATTGATCCTGCCCGCCCGCCTTCCTCGCGCCGCTCCAGCTTCATGCAGGCCAGCGCCATTCATTCCGCCAAACTCGCGGCGCTGCTCGAACCACTCGCGTCCGGTCAGACCCAGGCGCAACTGAGCATCGAATTGCCCGAAGCCACGGAACGCCCCGCGCCCCTGAAGAACGTCATCGGCATCCTCCCCGGCTCAGACCCGCAACTCAAGGACTCCTACATCCTCGTCACCGCGCACTACGATCACATCGGAACCACCACACCCGATGAGAACGGCGATGGCATCTACAACGGCGCCAACGACGATGCCAGCGGCGCGGCATCCATCATCGAACTCGCCGCGGCCTACGCTTCCCTGCCCCAGCGCCCCCGCCGCACCATTATTTTCATGGCCATGTTCGGCGAGGAGAAAGGATTGCTCGGCGCACGCTACTACGCCGCCAACCCCGTCTTTCCGCTCGCCCAGACCGTGGCCAATATCAACCTCGAACACATGGGCCGCACCGACGCCCCCGAGGGTCCGCAGCTCAACCGCCTCAGCCCCACCGGCTACGGCTTCACCGAGGTCATCGACTACTTCCAGCTCGCCGGCAAACTCACCGGCGTCGAAATCTTCCATCATCAGGAAAATTCCGCGGCCTTCTTTCCCCGCAGCGACAATCAGGCCTTCGCCAATTACGGCGTCCCCGCGCACACCTTCTGCGTCGCCTTCGAATTCCCCGATTACCATGGCCTCGGCGATCATTGGGAAAAAATCGACTACGACAACATGGCGCGCGTCAATCGCACCGTTGCTTCCGCGGTCTGGATGATCGCCGAACGCACCGAAGCTCCCGAATGGCACGTGCTCTCGCAAACCGAGAAGTATCGCGAAGCCCGTAAAAACGGGAACAAACCCGCCCAGTAGCCTCGTCTTCCTTATTAGGCATGACTGCGCTCGCCATCGAAACGAACGGACTCCGCAAAGTCTTCCGCTCCTTCTGGAGCGGCCGCGAAGTCTGCGCCGTCGATGGCATCAGCCTCCACGTGGAAAAAGGAACCACCTACGGATTGCTCGGCCCCAACGGCGCGGGCAAAACCACCACCGTGAAAATGCTGCTCTCCGCCGTGCATCCCACAGCGGGCAGCGCGCAGATCTTCGGGCAGAATGCCGCCCATCCCGAAGCGCGCCGCGACATCGGATATCTCCCCGAAAACCACCGCTTCCCCACCTATATGACGGGCCGCGGCATGCTAGATTTCTACGGCGCACTGAGCGGCATGGATTCCCCCGCGCGCCGCCGCCGCATCCCCGAACTGCTCGCCCTTGTGGGCCTCGACGATTGGGGCGACGTCCGCCTCGGCAAGTATTCCAAAGGCATGCTGCAACGCGTCGGCCTCGCCCAGGCGCTGATGCACGAGCCGAAGCTGCTCATCCTCGACGAACCATCCGACGGCGTCGATCCCGTCGGCCGCCGCCAGATTCGCGAAATCCTCCAATCGCTCGAGCAGCGCGGCGTCACCATCTTCGTCAACTCGCATCTGCTCGCCGAAGTCGAAGCCTTCTGCCGCGACGTCGCCATTCTGCACAAAGGCAAGATCGTGCTCCACGGCAAAGTGCGCGATCTCACTGCCGGCAAGGGCTATCGCCTCACCGTACCCGCCACTGTGCCTGAAAAGGTGCGCGACGAACTCGTCCTCCGCGCCGCTTCCTTCGCCCCGCGCGATGCCCTGCTCGACATCCAGTTCAGCGAACGCGCCGCCGCCAACGCCGCCATCGACCTGCTCCGCGCCGAACACATCGAAATCGAAGCGCTCATCCCCACAACATCCACCCTCGAAGATGTTTTTATCCGGAGCGTCAATGCCGAATAGCAGCATCATCGCCACCCAGGCCATCGTCGTCGACACCTTCCGCGAAGCCTTCGCCCGCAAGATCTTCTGGGGTTTGTTCGCCCTCTCCACGCTGATGATCGCCTTCTTCCTGTTCATCATGAAGATCGACATCGTGCAAGGCGCAACCGCCACCATTACTCTGTTCGGCGCGCAAGCCGATCAAACCGTCGATGCCGCCCAGGTCGTGCGCAAAGTGCAAGCCGGCGTGGCCGCATTCCTATACACTTGGGGCATGTTTCTCGCCGTGTTCGCTTCCGCGGGCCTCATCCCCAGCGTCCTCGAACCCGGCCGCATCGAACTGCTGCTTTCAAAACCCGTCAGCCGTACGCACCTGCTGCTTGGCCGCTATCTCGGCAACGTGCTGGTTGTCGGCTGCAATATCGCCTACCTCGTGCTCGGCATCTGGGCCATCCTCGCACTCAAAACCGGCATCTGGACCCCCGAGTTCCTCATCGCCATGGCCACGACGATGTTCCTCTTCGCTGTGCTGCTTTCGGTCGTCGTCCTCATCGGTGTGTTGCTCGAAAGCACCGCGCTCGCCGTCATGGTGCCCACCGGAATCATGCTCATCAGCCCGGTGCTGGCGCAGGTCGAGATGATGGACCGGTTGCTCAGTTCCGAATGGTCCCGCGCCCTCTGGCGCACGCTCTATCATTGCCTGCCCAAGGTCTACGACATCGGCCGCATGACCATGGACGTGGTGCTCGGCAATCCCGTGCACAGCCTCATGCCGGTCTTCACCACCGCCGCGTCCGGAGCCGTCATTCTCGCTGCCGCCATTTCCATCTTCCGCCGGAGGGATTTCTAACATGCGTCGTATTCTGGTTCTCTCCTGCATGCTTGCCGCGCTCACCGCCTGCAAGACGCCGCTGTCGGAAAAAGGCGTCGTGCTCTCGCGCGCCATCGAAGATTTCATCCCGCCCGACACCGTCGTACTCCTCGGCGCGCGCGTGGCCAAGATCCAGAGCACGCCGGTCTATCAAAAGCTCTCCACCGGCAGCAATTTCCGCGAACTCGACGAGTTTGTCAAAAAGACCCGTCTCGATCCGCGAAAAGACATCGACGAAGTGGTTTTCGCTTCCAACGGCAAGGACGGAGTGCTCATCGTGCGCGGCCGTTTCGAGGATCCGAAAGCGCTCGAAGCGCTGCTCGAAAAGGAAGGCGCGAAGCGTGTCCAGTCGAATGGCCACAGCATCCTCACCACGAACGATGCCGGCGTCGTCTTCATCGACAAGCACATCGCCCTCGCCGCCAAGATGCCCTATCTGGAATCCGCCCTCAAACCGGCGGGCGACGACAACAACAAGCGCAACGTGCTGCACGAAGTCTCCGAACTGCCACAGGACAAGCACCTCTGGGGAGTGGCCATCGGCGGCTTCGCCCCCATCCCGCTGCCGCAGACGGGCAACCTGGCCAATCTCAACCGCATCTTCCGTTCGCTCGAAACCGTAACCATGACGCTCGACATGGAAAAGGGATTGAACCTCGACGCCATGGGCCAGTGCGGTGACGAAAAGGACGCCAAGCAACTCCACGACATGCTCCGCGCCTTAATCGGCTTCGGCCGCCTCTCCACGCCCAGCGATAAACCGGAAATGCTCCGGTTTTTCGACCGTATTAAAGTGGATCACGCCAAACGCAAAGTGGAAGTGAACGCCGACGTCCCGATGGATATGGTCGATTACTTCCTCTCCATCACCGGCCAAAAACGCCCCGCCGCGTGATCC
>CALFYN010000006.1 GCA_937952345.1 uncultured Acidobacteriota bacterium | reverse complement strand
AATACTCCGGCACGGAAATCAGTACGGCACTGGCCTGAGCAAACGATTCAAGGCTATCCACAGGCACACGCGCCTGCAGGATATTGACTATGCGGCTGGCCAGTCGCAACGACGACGATCCGACCGGCCCCAACCGCTCGGCTACGTTGGGCACTCGCCGCAGGAAACTGTCTCTAGTCCTGCCCGCCGCCAACAGCGCTATGGGTGCTTGTTTCTTCATAAGCCTTCGGTGATCGCAGAGATTTGATCTTGTCCCGGTACTGCGCGGCCTTTTCGAAAGCAAAGTTCCGCGCGGCTTCCTTCATGGCCGCCTCCAGTTCCGCGATAGTCTTCTCCCGTTGATCCAAACTCATCGATTCGAAATCGAGATCCGCCTCCAACGGGACGGTGACGTAGTCGGCCTCGGCGATGGCAACCAGGCTCATGTCGATAGGTTTCACAATAGATTGCGGCGTGATGCAATTCTGCTCGTTGTACTCCTTCTGGATCTGCCTGCGGCGTGTCGTTTCCTCCATCGCCCGCCGCATGCTGTCCGTAATGACATCCGCGTATAGTAGCGCTTTTCCGTTGAGATTGCGCGCGGCCCGCCCGATCGTCTGGATCAGTGAGCCGGTGGAACGGAGAAACCCCTCCTTGTCCGCATCGAGAATCGCCACCAGGGAAACCTCCGGCAAGTCCAGGCCTTCGCGCAGCAGATTCACTCCCACTAGCGCGTCAAACTCACCCTTGCGCAGATCGCGCAGAATCTTGACGCGGTCCAGCGTGCTCACTTCCGAATGCAGATAGCGGCACTTGATCCCTAATTCCGAATAGTATTCGGTCAGATCTTCGGACATGCGCTTGGTCAGCGTTGTGACCAGCACTCGCTCATTGCGTTCGATGCGGGCGCGAATCTCCCCCAACAAATCATCCACCTGCCCGCGGATTCCCCGCACCTCCACTTCCGGATCGATGAGTCCGGTGGGGCGGATAATCTGCTCCACCACGACGCCACCTGACTTCGTCAATTCATAAGGCCCCGGCGTCGCCGACACATACACTACCTGATTGACACGGTTCTCGAACTCCTCGAATGTCAGCGGCCGGTTGTCCAGAGCGCTGGGCAGACGGAACCCGAAACTGACCAGATTCTCCTTCCGCGACCGGTCGCCGTGATACATCCCTCCCAGTTGCGGTACCGTCTGATGGCTCTCATCCAGAAACACCAACGCATCGTGAGGCAGATAGTCGAGCAGAGTCGGTGGCGCTTCGCCCGGCAAACGTCCGGAAAAATGCCGGGAGTAATTCTCAATCCCGTGGCAGTAGCCGATCTGCGACATCATCTCCAGGTCGAACTTCGTCCGCTGGAAGAGCCGCTGCGCCTCCACCAGCTTTCCTTTCTTCTCCAATTCCCCCATCCACCAGGAAAGCTCCGCTTCAATACTGGCCATGGCCTGCACACGCATGTCTTCGCTCATGACGTAGTGCGTCTTCGGATAGATGGGCAGCCGCAAATACTTCTGCTTGATCGCCCCCGTCAGCGGATCGATCTGATACAGGCTGTCGATCTCATCACCCCAGAGTTCGATGCGAAACGCGTTGTCATCGTATGTGGGGAACAACTCGATGACGTCGCCGCGCACACGGAACGTCCCACGGCGAAAATCGGTGTCATTCCGCTCGTAGAGAATCTCCACCAGGCGCTGCACGATCTGCTCGCGCCGTACCTTCTGCCCCTTCTCGAGCATCAGCAGCATGCCGTAGTACGCTTCCGGCGAGCCCAGTCCGTAAATGCAGCTCACACTCGCGATGATGATGCAGTCCCGCCGCTCAAACAGCGATCGTGTCGCCGACAGGCGCAACTTGTCTAATTCATCATTGACCGTAGCTTCCTTCTCGATGTAGACATCCGAGGAAGGTATGTACGCCTCAGGCTGGTAGTAATCGTAATAGCTGACGAAGTACTCAACCGCGTTACCCGGAAAGAAACTCTTGAACTCCTGGTACAGTTGCGCGGCCAGTGTTTTGTTATGCGCCAGGATCAGTGCGGGACGTTGCGTCCGTTCGATCACTTTCGCCATCGTGAACGTCTTGCCCGACCCCGTAACGCCCAGCAGCACCTGGTGCTGTTCGCCATCGGACACACCACGAACGAGTTGATCGATGGCCGCCCCCTGATCGCCGCGCGGGCGATAGTCAACGGCTAGTTGATAGGACATCGCAACTTCCAGTATAAAGTGCCGTGCGGCACTCGCCGACTTTGCGACACTGGAAAAATGATCGAAAGCGCTGTGATCCTTGCCGCCGGAAAGGGGACGCGGATGGGGAATCTCACCGCCGAGACACCCAAGCCCATGCTCCCCCTGGCGGGCAAACCGATGATCGAACACATCCTCGACCGGCTTCGCGACGCGGGAATTCGGCGGGTGTTGCTCATCGTCGGCTATCGGGGCGAGTCCATCCGGGCGCACCTCGCGAAGTATCCGTTGCCCATTGACTACGTCCAGCAACCAGTCGCCAGCGGCACCGGAAGCGCTACTCTGTTGGCTCGCGATTTTTGTGGCCGCGATCCGTTCCTGCTCACCTTCGGAGATATTCTCTGCTCGGCAAGCGACTACAGGGGATTAATAGCGCGACTCGATGAGCACGCCGGTGGAGTCCTAGGCGTCAAGCACGTCGCTGACCCGGCACGCGGCGCGGCAGTATATGAAGAGAACGATCAAGTGGTGCGCATCGTCGAAAAACCACCGCCCGGCAGTTCCACCACCAACTGGAATAGCGCCGGGCTCTACGCCTTCCGTCCTGTTCTATTCGATGAACTGGCCCGCATCCCCCTGTCTCCGCGCGGTGAGTACGAACTCACCACGGCCATCGAGCAACTCATCCAACGGGGCGTGACGCTCCGCAAATACGCCATCGCCGACGAATGGATGGACGTAGGCCTGCCTGAGGATTTGGCCAAAGGAGAGGAACTGGTCCGCTACAACGGGGGCTAACCGCCCTGTCCGTTCACCGCCAGATCAGGCCCGCCTGTTCCCGAATCCGGACCGCTGGCCATTCAATACTCGGCTCCCGCCCTACCTCGTCATATATTGGTTGCTTGCCATGAGATTCTTTGCCGCAGTACTCTTTTCTGCTGTCTGTCATTTTTCCCTCTACGCACAGGAGACTGGCTCCGTGCGCGGCACAGTGACATTGGAATCCTCCGGCGACCCCCTGCATCATGCCACCGTAACCGTCAGCCGCACTGGCCGGGTCGTGGAAACGGGCGAAGACGGCAAGTTCGAAATCACCGGCATTCCACCGGGTACCTATTCCATCCACGCCCATCTCCAATCGCTGAGCGACGAAGTGCAATCGGTGACCATTCGCGCCGGTGAATCAGCTAGTGTCGACTTCAAGCTGCGCCTCGCCTCGCTGCGCCAATCGCTCACAGTCACCGCGACGGAGAAAGAGCAGACTACGTTCGAATCCTTCCAAACCGTGACCTCTCTCGATTCCGTGGACCTTGCGCTCAAATCAAAATCGTCTCTGGGTGAGGTGCTGGAATATCAGCCAGGTGTGGCGAAACGTAGTTTCGGTCCCGGCAGTTCAAGACCCGTGATCCGCGGCTTCGATGGCGACCGCGTTCTCGTAATGCAGGACGGAGTCCCTACCAGCAGCCTTTCCTCCCAATCGGGTGATCACGGTGAGTCTCTCGACCCATCCAGCCTCGACCGTCTCGAAGTGGTTAAGGGACCAGCCACTCTGCTCTATGGCAGCAACGCCATCGGCGGTGTCGTCAACGCCGTCACAGGCCATCACCAGATTCACGATCACCCGCACCAGGGTCTTCGCGGCTACACCACCGGTTTCGGAGGATCTGCCAACGGGCAGGCCGGTGGCGCCGCGGGGTTCGACCTGGGCATCGGTAACTGGCTCGTGTGGGGCAGCGGCAGCGCCCAGCGCACCAGCGACTACAGCACACCCGAAGGCAAAGTCGACAACTCTCGCACACGCCTCAGCAACAGTTCCGGCGGATTATCGTGGTTCGGCAGCAAAACTTTCTTCGATATCGGCTACCGCTACGAAGAGGGCAAATATGGAGTTCCGTTTGCCGGCGAATTCGAAGGCCATGGTCATGAGGAAGGTGAGGAAGAAGAGGAGGAGGGGGAAGAACACGAAGAACACGGAGACATCAGTCTCGGCTTCCGCCGCCACAATCTCCGCATTGGCACGGGCTGGAAGGATCTGGATTTCGCGCTGCCCAGCTTCCGGCTCTCCGTCAACTACGCCGACTGGCAGCACAAGGAACTCGAAGGGGACGAAGTCGGCACGCTCTTCCGCAACAAGCAGATCACTTATCGCGGTGTCTTCCAGCAACGCAAGACCGGCAACCTCACCGGCAGCTTCGGATTTCAGGGATCGCAGCGAGCCTACAAAACCACCGGCGCGGAAGCTCTTGCCCCGCCCGTCGACCAAAACAACATCGCCGTATTCGGGCTCGAGGAACTTTCCTTCGAGCGCTTCCGCCTGCAATTCGGCGGACGCGTGGACAACACCCGTTACAACCCCGACGGACTCCGTGATCGATCCTTCACCGGAGCATCCGGCGCGGCGGGCATCTACGTCCCCACTTGGCGAAACGGCGCCGTTGTAACCAACTTCACCACCTCCTTCCGTGCGCCTGCTTTGGAAGAGCTCTACAATCTGGGCCCGCACATCGGCAACCTCACCTTCGAAATCGGCAATCCCAACCTCCAAAGAGAACGTAGCAACGGCATCGATTTCTCACTCCGGCACAGTGCCAGCCGCCTGCGGGCAGAAGCCAACTTCTTCTACTACGGAATCTCGAATTTCGTTTATCTCGCCCCAAACGGTGAAGTGGAGGACGGCTTGATTGCCGCGGAATATGACCACGGCGACAGCCGGTTTACGGGGACCGAACTGGGGCTGGACGTGGGATTGCATCCCAAGCTGTGGCTGAATCTCGGCATGGACTACGTGAACGCTGAGTTGAAGAACGGCAGCCCGTTGCCGCGCATTCCTCCGCTGCGCGGACGCGCCGGATTCGACTTCCGCTCCGGCAACTTCAGTATCCGGCCGGAGATTCGCATGGCCGGCGCCCAGGACAGGATATTCGAAACGGAGTCGCGCACGGCCGGATACACAGTGTTCAACTGCAACGCGTCCTACACCGTGACGCGCCAGCACATGGCCCACATCTTCGGCATGGACGCCTTCAACCTCGGCGACCGCTTGTACCGGAATCACCTTTCCTTCATCAAGGATCGCGCCGCCGAGATCGGACGCGGAGTCCGCTTCACCTACACAATGCGATTCTTCTAACGCCGCAGCAGAAAGAAAAGCGTAGCCGGAGCAGTACCCTGCTCCTCAATCTGAAAACCGGCTTCCTGCAAGCTTGCCGCCCACCATGCCCTGGGGCGTGTTCCACCGTGGCTGAGCAGCGGCCCGAATGCCAGCTTCACCCAACCATCGTTGGCTACCAGCATGAGCAGAAACTCACCGCCCGGTTTCAGCACGCGGTATGCCTCGGCCAGCGCCTGCTTCGATCCTTCGCGCGATAGATGGTCAATGGCGTAAGCGCTCACAATCGCATCGAAGCTGCCCGCATCGAACGGGCGTGTTCGCATGTCAGAAGCCACGATCGTGGCGCGATCCGCAACGCCGGCAACCTTCAAATTCGCCAGCAGGCGTTGTTGTGGTTCAGAGCCTGGGCCAAAGTGATGTTCGAACGATTGCCCGAACAGATCCAGTGCGACCAACGTAGCTTTCGGCCTTGCCTCCAACAGCATGATCGAAGAGCGGCCGGTTCCTGCTCCGATATCAAGCACCCGTCCGAC
>CALFYN010000005.1 GCA_937952345.1 uncultured Acidobacteriota bacterium | reverse complement strand
ATGGCCGGAATACCATCCTTATTACCGGATTTCAGGCCGAAAATACCCTCGGACGCAAGATTGTGGACAAGATGCCTGAAGTGCCGATATTCGGTGAGTTGATGCGCCTGCACGCCGAAGTCATACGCATCAACGAACTATCCGGGCACGCCGACCAGGGCGAGTTGCTCGAATGGATCAAGCACATCGTCAAAGGGCTCAAGACGGTGTTCCTCGTCCACGGCGAGCCTCTCCAGCAGCGCGCCCTCGCTGAGGCTATCACGCGAACCTACGGAACCCCGGTGACGGTGCCCTCGCGAGGCGATGAATTCACACTCGAATAGTCAGGCAATCTCCCTGCTCAGCGCATACAGCTTGCGCCCCAGTCGTTCTATCCGGTCTCTGTCGAACAACCGGTCCAGCCATTCGCCGGGGATTCCACTCGCGCCGTAATAGGCCCCTGCAAACTGCCCATAGATCGCCCCAACCGTGTCGGCATCGTCCCCCAGATTCACCGCCCGCAGACAACCCTCGCGAAAATCCGAGGTCGTCGCGAACGCCCACAGCGCCGCCTCCAGGGAGTGCAGCACAAAGCCACTGCTCCGTATTTCGCTCTCGGTTTTTCCTGCCCAGTTCCCCGCCGCAAGGGCCGCCATTTGCGGATGCAACACCGAGCCCGAATAGTATCCGCCCGCCAGCACGCGTTCCTTGCTCTCCCCATGCAACAATCCGCACAGCAAATCCGCCATCAGGCGGCATCCATCCACGGCAAGCGCCGCCCCGTGCGTAGTCCGCGAACTCGCCGCAGCCTCGTCTCGCGCCCGCGCCCGATCCAGTGCGTAGGCCATGACAACCGGCGCCAGCCGCATGATCGAACCATTCCCCGCCGTATATTCGCCTGTCGGCCCAGCCAGCGCAGTACCCGTCCGTTCGAAGTGATGGAGAGCATCCCTCGTCGTAAACCCGATATCGAAGCACCTTCCCGTCGAGGAATTTTCCCCCTTTCGATACCACGCTGTGTAGCGGCGCATCTGGTCCAGCGGGTCATTGCGACGACACGCCACAAGGCTCTCAGCCAGACAGATCGCCATGCTCGTATCGTCGGTCCAAGCTCCCGCCGGAAGGTGAAACGGTCCACCTCCGATCATGTCTGTCATTGGCAGGAAGCTCCCGCGAGCCTGGAACTCCACCGTTGTGCCGACGGCATCTCCCGTGGCCAGCCCCAGCAGGCATCCGGCGAATCGATCTTCCGCTACCCCGCTCATCCAGAATCACACCGAATACTTGGCAACGGCGTCCATGTCGAGTTCCACGCCCAACCCCGGAGCATGCGGCACAATGACGTGGCTGTCCTTGATAGGAATAGGCTTCACGATCAGGTCATCCACGCGCTGATAGGAAAGAATGTCGCTCGGCAAGGTGCAGTTCCCCGCCGCCGCGCACGAGTGCACCATGGCCGCGTCCTTGATGCCAAGTTCGTGACCTGAACCGTGCCAGCACGGCATACCCAGCGCACCGGCCAACGCGGCGTTCGTCACAAAGCTCATCATCGAAGGCGTCGGCCCTGTATTGATCAACTCGCACGCGCCGAGCTTTGCGGCTTCCACCATATGCTTGGCGGAACGCGGCGTGAGAGTGATTGCCGTCTGCAGCGCCTTGGCGATTTTCGCCAACTCACCCAAATCATCGACAGGATCTTCGATCGTGCGCATATTGCCCAACCGATCGAGCGCCCGTCCGATGGGCAGGAATTCCTCCGCGGTCTTGTAGTGCCGGTTGAAGTCCACCGTGATCTTCACCTCCGGCGCAACATCCCGCACCGCGCGCACCGCCTCCACGATAGGATCACCGGGCCGCCCCTTCATCTTCAGCGAAGTGAATCCGCCCTGCAATGTGCGCTGCGCCACTCGCTTTGCATCAGCCGCATTCTTGCGGCCGCACCAATACGGCACATACACCTTGTCCTGCGCCAACCCACCCAGCAACTGGTACACAGGCCATCCGATCGCCTTCCCAATCACATCGTACAGCGCGATCTCGAACGCCCCGCGCGTAGCTCCATTCGGCAACCTGAGCCGCGGCAAATTGAGGTCGAGTGCGTTCTGCCCCTCCAGGTGCCGTGCATTCTCCAACGCACCGGCTTTAGCTACGTTGCG
The DNA here is from genome assembly GCA_937952345.1 of uncultured Acidobacteriota bacterium. GTDB lineage: Bacteria > Acidobacteriota > Terriglobia > Bryobacterales > Bryobacteraceae > CADEFT01. Next base: position 2,187 of record CALFYN010000005.1, on the reverse strand, counting down.
CGAAGTTTCTCCAATCCCAACCAGCCCCGAATCCGTATGCAATCGCACGATCACCTTCGGCCCTTTGGGAAACTCCGACAACGCATCGGGATCGAATTCCGGACTGTTGATGATATCCGGTTGGATAGGTACCACAACCTGAAAGAGATCAACCTTGGTAATCTTCAGCCGCTCGGATTTCCCGGCTGCGGATGAGGGTAACGCGGCAAGACCGGCCAAACCCGGTACAGCGGCCATCAACTGTCTGCGTGTGCTCCGGACCATAGCAGTTCCTTTCCAGGCTTTGAGGTTGAGATCCACCTATCATAGTCCAGCCAGCGGGCCGGAACTTGCACTAGCGGGGAATACCTAGAACCTCCAGCCCGTCGCGGCTCAAGATCTCCTCGATCACTTCGGCGGAAACCCGCGGCAGCCGCGTTCCCTCCACCAGATGATTCACATTCCGGATGCCTTTGGCCGTGTCCAGCGGAGTCGCCACCGGCCAGTCCGACCCGAACAACAGCTTGCTCTGCACACTGTATTCCTGCGCCAGAACCATGGAATTGTAGAATTGCCAGGGACGATAAAACAAAGCGCTGAGATCGGCGTACACATTCGGCTGCTTGCGGATGAGGACGATGGTTTCATGCTCCCAGGGATGCCCCAGGTGCGCGATCACCATCCGCAATTCGGGAAACTCCAACGCCACATCTTCCAGCAGATACGGCATGGCATACTTCAGCGGTGCACGCCTGGGGAACGTTGCGCCCTGATGAAACAGGATCGGCAGTCCCAGCTTCTCCGCCCGCGAGAAAATTTCACGCGCCCGCGGATCGCTGGGATGAAAATTCTGGTAAATCGGGCTCATCTTGATGCCTCGCATCCCGAGGTCGTAATACGCCCGTTCCATCTCACCGATCGCATCCGGCTCACCGGGATCCAACCCCATGAAGCCGACCAGCCGGTCCGGGTGCTGCCGGACGTATGCCGACACAGCGTCATTCGTGACGTTGACCGACAGGTGCAGAAATCGCATCGCCAGCACCACGGCACGCTCCACACCTTCCATCGCCGCCCAATGATGTTCCGGAAGCGTCTCCAGTTGGATGGTGGTGTCCTTCCGCATCAGGCTCGCTTCGCGGATGAACTCCTCCGAGAAGCAGCCAGAAGGCATCAGATGGGTATGGATATCAATCATGGTGTCTTCACGCGTCCGCTTCGCCCAAAATCCGGCGAAACTCCTCCACGTGCTTCTCCTTTATGAAAGTCAGGTAGATGAGGCCTGCCACCACTGGCGTTGCGCCGGCGAACACGATCGCCTGCTGGAAATTCTTCGATTCTCCAACCATGTATCCCGTCAGGATCGGTGCGCACACGCCCGAAAGTGACGAGATCGCATTCTGCACTCCCATTGCTCGTCCAATAAATGGCGACGGTGTCATGGTGTGCAGAAGTGCCCAAAAATTCGGAGCCGCAATCCCAATTCCACCAAAAGAAAGCAGCAAAACTGCGAGAATAGCCGGGCGGGATCCGGCCGAGGGCAGCAGCATCATCACACTCGCCAGCATCATACCACCGAAAAACAGCCCCCGGCGCACAGCGAGCGCGTTCCCTTGCCTGGCAATGCGGTGATCCGCCCACCTCCCCGACAATGGCGAAAGTATCGCCATCCCAAACATTGCCTGACCGGTGAGAGCGCCCATTTCGCCATACGCGAAGCCCCGCTCCATCACCAGATACGACGGCAGCCATGTGATGATGAAATACCACAAATACGCGTAGAAAAAGGTGCCGCTCAGCACGCTCCACACAAGCGGCGAACGCAGTAGCGCTGCTACACCTACCCCTGGTTCATGTCCAGCAGTTTCCCTTTGGCCACGGGTTCTGCCGGAAGGCCCCAGTATCACCCATGGAATCAGCCACAACAACGCACCAAAGCCCGTCAGCAGGAACAGATTGCGCCATCCCATCCATTCCATCGCATACCCTCCGGCAGCCAGGCTCAGCGCCGGACCAACCATCAGGCCCGACAGATAAATCCCCGTGGGAAGGCCCCTTTCTGCTTCGCTGAAATTGCGGCGAATGAACGTTACGCTCACCAGCGGAGCCGTAGCCTCTCCGATTCCCAATAGCAGCCGCAAAGCGAAGATTTCCGCGAAACTTCCGGCCCACCCCACCAACGCGCTCGCAATCGACCACAACGCGAAG
>CALFYN010000004.1 GCA_937952345.1 uncultured Acidobacteriota bacterium | reverse complement strand
CTTCGCGTACTGATCGCCGCGAAGCGTCGCAAGTCCGTCCTGATGCTCCACCTCCCATGGAACAGCGGCAAGAACCGAAGACAGAAGTATCGAAATGATCCACATACAAGACAATGCGAGGAAACGCGGCATGCTTCGCAGAAGCAAGGCGTTCGCCGATGGGAGCACAACCCACGGCGCTCGTGCTTTCCACCTCGATTGCACCAATTTGGAAGCCCTTGCACGTTGAAGTTCCGATTCTTTTCCCACTCCTGCGGCGTCTATACTGAAAGTAGAGACGCCCACGACGATTTTGAACTTTCCCTGCAAGGAGAGCGTCTCTTTCCCATAGGAGTTGGGAAAACCGGTGAAACGCAAAACCAAAATCATAATCGGCCTAATTGTGCTCATCCTGGTGGCTGCCGGCAGCTTCGCCGGATACCGCTACAGCAAGCAAGGCATCGTGACAGTCCAGACGGGTCGCGTCATGAAGCAGGATCTGACCTCGCTCGTGACTGCGTCCGGGGAAATTAAACCCCGCAATTACATCAACATCGGCACGAATGCGATGTCTCCGTCCCGGATAACGGATATCCTCGTCACCGAAGGTCAGTCCGTGCGCAAGGGACAGGTTCTGGCACGCCTCGAATCCGTTCAGCCTGAGGCCGAGGTAGCCGCCCAAAAAGCCAGCGTCAGCACTTCCGAGGCCGAATCGGCAGCCACTGAAGCATCCCTTCGCGCCGCCGACGAAGCCATCCGCACGGCCGAGGCATCCCTCACCCGCGCCAAGGCAGACCTGGAACGGGCTCGCATATTCTATGAGCGTGCCCAAAAGCTTTGGTCCGAAAAGCTCATCTCACGCCAGGAATTCGACCAGCGGGCCACCGAGTACAAAGCTTTCCAAGCTGCGGTCACCGAAGCAGAGGCACGTATCTCACAGTCCAAGGCGCAGCGCGCACAGGTCGTTTCCAACGTCACCGCCTCCCAGCGGCGCGTCCTGCTCGCTCAGGCCAACCTGAAAAGAGCCGCCGACGTTCTCCAGCGCACCTATGCCATCTCCCCCATCGATGGGGTCGTCACAAACCTCCCCGTCCGTGTCGGTGAAACCGTCGTCCCTGGCATCCAGAACTCACCCGCCAGCCTCATCATGACCATCGCCGACATGTCGCTCATCACCGCCGAGGTCAAGGTGGACGAAACAGACATCGTCAACGTGAAACTCGACCAGGTCGCCGACGTTACCATCGACGCTATCCCCAACCGCACCTTCCAGGGCAAGGTGATCGAAATCGGCAACACGGCCATCCTACGGTCCACCGGTCTGGCCGCCAGCCAAAGCGCCATCTCCAGCCAGGAAGCCAAAGATTTCAAAGTGGTTGTCGCCATCCTCGACCCGCCCGCCGAAATCCGGCCCGGACTATCCTGCACGGCCAAGGTAACCACCGCCACCCGTCAAGGCGTCCTAACAATACCGATCCAGGCTCTCACCGTGCGCCAGAAAGGCGATCTGGAACCGGAATCGAAGTCCGGCGTGAAAGCTGCCGCCCCTGTCGATCCGGCGGTCGAAAAAGCGAGAAAAGAAGAGTTGCAGGGCGTTTTTGTTATCTCCGGAGAAAAGGCGGTGTTCCGTAAAGTGGAAACCGGCATCACCGGCGCTACGGATATCGAGGTCTTGAGCGGGTTGAACGACGGCGACGAGATCATTACCGGATCCTACAAGGTCATCCGCACAATCCGTAACGAGGCCAAGATAAAAGTGGATAATAACAAGGGTCCCCTGAAGTCGGAAACGTAGCCGGGATATCATAAGTACGTACTAAAGGAAATCTGACCAAGCATGGCAACTGCGATCCAGGAGAAGCTCGAGCGCGGAGCGCAACTGAAGAGAGACGGCGTCGTCATCCGCACCTACGACCTGTGGAAAACCTATGTCATGGGTGACCAGGAAATCCACGCTGTTTCCGGTGTCGACCTGGAGATCAAAGTCGGCGAATACGTGGCGATCATGGGCCCCTCCGGCTCCGGCAAGTCCACGCTCATGAACCTCATTGGCTGCCTCGACACCCCTTCCCAGGGCGACTACTACATCAACGGGCGACTTGTCAGCCAGATGAACGACGATGAACTCGCCGCCATCCGCAACAAGGAAATCGGCTTCGTCTTCCAAACCTTCAACCTGCTGTCCCGCGCCACTGCTCTCCACAACGTCGAACTGCCGCTCATCTACTCCGGTATCGATGCCGAAACGCGCACCGAACGAGCTAAAGGTTCACTCATGGCCGTCGACCTTGCCAAGCGCATGTACCACAAGCCCAATGAGCTATCCGGCGGTCAGCGCCAGCGCGTTGCCATCGCCCGGGCCTTGGTCAATAACCCTTCCATCCTCCTCGCCGATGAGCCCACCGGCAACCTCGACTCCGCCACCGGCGTGGAAATCATGGCATTGTTCGAGCGCCTCCATCAGCAAGGCAACACGATCGTGCTGGTCACCCACGAAATGGATATCGCCATGCACGCCCACCGGGTCGTCTATGTCCGCGACGGGAAGGTGGCCAAGGACGAAAAGGTGAAATAGTCCGCTATTGCGGAAACGTCCCTTCGGCGGCAATCCATTCGAGTATTTCCACCCGCGCCACACCCGACTTCACCAGCGGATCGTTCTCCGCCAGCTGCCGTGCCTCTTCCACAGGCATGGGCGCAAAGATGAAAACGCCAATTTTCGATCCCCCGTCCACGAACGGACCGGCCGATTTCATCTTGCCGCTCTCCAGATGAGCCTTCACCGCAGCCCCATGCTCCTTCAGCCTCTCCATCGACGGCATGCCATTCCACTGGACACTTTTCACCAGAAACGCCAACGGATGCTTGACCATCGTCACCTTGCGATCGGGATTCTTGGCGTACTCGGCCCAATACCGATCCCCTAGCCCCTCTGGCGCTTGCCATGGATAGGCCTCGATATACAGTCGTCCGTTCTTCACCGCGGGATCCTGCGCCGCCAGTTCCCTGGCCTCCTCAATCGACTTGCACTTGGATATCACCAACCCGCGCAGATTCCCTGGCGTTGTCATCGGACCCGCGGCCACCAGCCAGCGTTTCTCCCCGAGTGCATTGAGGTGAGCCATGTGCCCTGCCTGGATCTTCTGCGCCTCATCATCGGACAGCCGGGGACGGTTCGCCACACTCATCAGCATTCCGAAGCAATAGTTGGGTTGAATCACCGGCTGGCCAACTGCGTTTCCGGCCAGCAATGCTAACAGCGTTAGGCGAAGCATACCGGCTATTGTACTCACGCCACCGCGCGCGGTTCGTCGTGGCGGCTGTGCGGCGCAATGCCGAGCTTCTCCTCCGTAAAACGGATCCGCTCCCCAAGATCGGACAGACGCTCGGTATGCAATACCGTTCCGTTGGCCGCATCCACTTCCAGCTTCTTCAGCCGCATCTCACCTACCGACGCCTGATGGTGGAAGGCCTTCAGCATCGCCGCTTCCATCCCATGCACCAGTTCCTGCAGCCGGAATTCGGTAGCGCTCAACTCCTCGCGCAACCGCGGCTCGGTCACAGCCAGTTCCTCACGCGTGAAGCTCTCCATCGCCTCGCGCAGGCGTGCCACCGCCGAAGTCATTTCCTCGCGCAGGCGCCCTTCCAGCCCCAGCAATTCCGCCTTCAACCGGTGCTCGGTGGAGGAAAACTCCTCCCGCAGGTGCCGCTCACACTTGGCCACATTCTCCGCCAGCACCGGATCCACGATCGGCGCGGGCGGTGGGGGTGTCGGCGGCGGAGCCGCAACTACCATAGGAGGCGGCATCACCGCATCCTCGCGCGGCTCAGACGGCGGAGGCGGCGCGGGCGGTTTCCACTGCGACAATGCTTCCTGCACGCGTTGGTCCACTACCTCTCCAACCCGTGTTTCCACCAGTTGCCGCACCCGGTTTTCGATCAAATCTCCAATGCGATTCTCCACGATCGCCGTGACCCGGTTCTCCGAGGCCACCATCTCTTCGCTGAGAATATTGCGCAAAACCTCCGCAGTCATGCTGTGCTTCCCCTTCTTCCGCCCACGGGACGGAAATCGCCTTACAGCTTCAGCATGCCGTGAATCGCTCGATGGGGCCATCGGGGAAACGCTTGGGATGCACCCTAAGGATGTTCTGTTTGATCGCAGACCAACCATCGTAGCCCCGTCGGCTGCAACCATTCCCCGGCACCTTGGTCAAGACCCGCTACAATATCAGCTTGTACAAAGGTCTCTCGATCACAGTGGTCATCCCTTGCCTCAACGAAGAGCAGGGGATCGAACAGGTTTTGCGCCGCATGCCCCCGTTCGTCGATCAGGTCATCGTCGTGGATAACGCCTCCACCGACCGCACCGCCGAAGTGGCTGCCTCACTCGGCGCGCTCGTCATTCGCGAAGATGTCCGCGGCTACGGCAGCAGCTACAAGCGTGGCTTCCGCGAAGCCAAAGGCGACGTCATCGTCACCCTCGACGGCGACCACAGCTATCCCCCAGACGCCATCTCCTACCTCATCGAAGCCTTCCTCCACCTCGAAGTCGATTTCCTCAACGCCTCGCGTTTCCCCGTCCGCGACAAGCACGCCATGAGCTTCAAACACAAGTTCGGAAACTTCGTGCTCAGCCTGGCCATGTCCCTCCTCTACTTCCGCTGGGTCCGCGATTCCCAATCCGGCATGTGGGTCTTCCGCCGCTCCATCCTCGACAGGATGAACCTGGAATCCGATAGCATGGCCTTCAGCGAGGAAATCAAAATCGAAGCCCTCCGCGCCGGTGTGCGCTTTCAGGAAATTTCCATCCAATACTCGTCCCGCCTCGGCGAAATCAAACTCAACCCCTGGCGCGACGGTTTTTACAACCTCTTCTTCCTCGTCAAGAAGCGCTTCAGCCCGCGCAAGCGCCACCCCTGACCGATGCGCGTCTCCGCTGTCATCCCCACCTGGAACCGCCGCGACCTGCTCGTGAGCATCCTCGGCGACCTGCAGTCCCAAACCCACCCGCCGGCCGAAACCATTGTCGTCGACAATGGTTCCACCGACGGCTCCGCTGGAGCCGCCCGCGCCCTTGGCGTGACCGTCATCGAACTGCCCGAAAACCGCGGCTTCGCATATGCCGTCAATCGCGGCATCGAGGCCGCCGGCGGCGATTGGATAGCCATCCTCAACAACGACATCCATCTCCCACCCCACTGGCTGGAGCAACTCCTCCAAGCCGCAATCCACCACAACGCTTCGTTTGCCACCGGCAAACTTCTGCGCACCGCCGAACCAAGCACCATCGACGGCGCCTACGACCTCCTCAGCCGCTCCGCCTGCGCCCTCCGCGCCGGAAACGGAGTCCCCGACAGCGCCTCGTGGGACAATGAATCCCGCATCGACTTCGCCCCTCTCACCGCCGCCCTGTTCCGCCGGGATCTGTTCCAAAACATCGGTCTGCTCGACGAATCCTTCGAGTCCTACCTGGAAGACGTCGACTTCGGATTGCGCTGCGCCCTGGCCGGATATTCGGGCCTCTATGTGGGATCCGTATCCGCCACCCACGAAGCCAGCGCCACGCTCGGCCGCTGGAATCCCGAAACGGTCCGCAGAATCGCCAGAAACCAACTCCTCCTCGTAGCCCGCCACTATCCGCCGGGCTGGATCTGGCGCTACGGCTGGCCAGTGCTCATCGGGCAGTTCCTCTGGACACTCGTGGCCATCCGCCATAGGACTGGCCTTGCCTGCCTCCGCGGCAAATGGGAGGGCCTTCGCACCTTGATCGCTCAACCCCGCCGCTCATCCCCGGGCCTCGACCCGCTCCTTCGCCATTCTGAGCGCCAGATCCGTGACCTCCAGCAGGCCACTGGCTACGATCTCTTCTGGCGCCTCTACTTCCTCCTCACATGACGGACGTCACGGTTGTCATCGTCACCTACCAGTCCGGGGACGTTATCGCCCGCTGCGTCGCATCCTGCCTCGGGCGCGCGCGTGAGGTTATCGTCGTCGACAACGCCTCCACCGATCAAACCATCGAAGCTCTAAAACCTTACCCCCAAGTGCGTCTCATCGCCAACGCCGAAAACCGTGGCTTCGCGGCTGCAGTCAACCAAGGCGTTACCATCGCATCCTGCGAATCGATTCTCCTCCTCAATCCCGACGCGACACTCCTCGATGGTCTCGACCTGCTCCGCACCGCGGCCTGCCAGTATGGAGCTTCCACCGGAAGATTGCTCGACGCCCAAGGCAACTACCAGCGAGGCTTCGGCATCCGCCGTCTTCCCACTCCCGCAGCCCTCGCTTTGGAAGCCCTCGGCATCAACCGCCTCTTTCCTAACAACCCCGCAAACCGCCTCTACCGATGCCTCGACCTCAACCCTTCCGAACCTGCTTTTGTCGAACAACCCGCCGGAGCCTTCTTCCTCTTCCAGCGCGCCGCATGGCAGCAAACCGGAGGCTTCGATGAACGTTTCCACCCCGCCTGGTTCGAAGACGTCGACTTCTGCAAACGATTGCTAGACAACGGCTTCGCCATCCGATTCGAGCCTGCCGCCGCCGCGCGTCACCTTGGCGGCCACTCCGCCCGCCAACTCCGCTGGTCCACACGGGAGAGCTACTGGTATGGTAGCCTACTGAAGTATGCTGGCAAGCATTTCTCCCGAGCGGGCTTGGCTGTGGTGTGCCTTGCGGTCATGGGAGGAGCGCTGCCTCGCGCAGTGATGGGGATGATACGCTTCCGGTCCATGGAACCTGTTCTCGTTTATACTAATGTGTTTCGATTAGCTGGCCGTTTTCTGTTCCGTGGGGATCGCGGCGGCACGCAAAGTCCTCCGACAAATAATACCCAGGCCTCCATTCATGGCTCTTAACGATTCAGTATCCGTTACGCTCGTAACCTACAACAGTGGACGCTTCATCAAACGATGCCTCGAATCCGTGCTCGCGCAACGCTACGCGAACAAGGAGATCATCATCATCGACAACGCGTCCACCGACGGAACCGTCGATATTCTGGAACAGTTTGAAGATCGCTGCCGCATCGTCTACAACGACGAAAACATCGGCTTCGCCGCTGCCCAGAATCAGGCCATCCGCCTTTCCTCGAGCAATTGGGTCCTGACGTTGAACCCCGATGTTCTCCTCCTGCCGAACTTCATCGAGTCCATGGTGGAAGCCGGACAGGTCGATCCCAAGGTCGGTACCGTTTGCGGAAAACTGCTGGCCATCTCCGCCTCTTTCGATCTGCCGGACACGCCCATGGTGGATTCCACGGGCATCTACTTTACGCCCATGCTCCGCCACCTCGACCGCGGCAGCCAGGAAGTGGACAACGGCCATTACCTCAAGCACGAATACGTCTTCGGCGCCACCGCCGCCGCGGCCCTCTACCGCCGCCAGATGATCGACGACATCTCCATCTTCGGTGAGTTCTTCGACGCCGATTTCTTCACCTATCGCGAGGATGCCGACGTGGCGTGGCGCGCCCAGCTCTTGGGCTGGCGCTGCATCTACACGCCGACGGCTCACGGCTATCACGTCCGTGCCGTGCTCCCCGGAAACCGCCGCGCCCTGCCGGCCGCCATCAACATGCATTCGGTCAAGAACCGCTTCCTGATGCGCGTCAAGAACATTACCCCCGCGCTTTACCGTGGGAACTTCTTCTCCATCCTGTGGCGTGATCTGGTTGTGGTTTCCTGCTGCCTGCTCTACGAACACAGCTCCCTCAAAGCGTTTCCCTATCTCATCCACAACTGGTCCAAATTGAAGGAGAAGCGCAAGGAGATCATGAAGCGCAAACGCGTAACCGACGAATACATCGCCAGTTGGTTTCGCCACGAGCCAGTCAGCCTTCCGGCGCCTGCGGTGCGGCCGCACCTGGCCCCGCAATCCAAGGCGGCGCGAGGGTAGTTGCCGCTGCGGATCGCGATTCTCGGCACTCGCGGCATACCGGCAAGGTACGGCGGATTTGAGACCTTCGCCGAAGAGTTATCCAAACGCCTCGTGGCCCGCGGCCACACCGTAACCGTCTACTGCCGTGCGCGTCATACTTCCAACGAATTCCTTGGAGTGCGCCTGGTCCATCTCCCCACCCTGCGCCATAAGTATTTCGACACCTTGGCCCACACTGCCGTCTCCACGCTGCATCTGCTCTTCCATCCCGTCGATGTGGCTCTCTACTGTAACGCCGCCAATGCCATCTACACCTGGATGCCCCGCCTCCGCGGCATCCCCGTCGCCTTGAACGTCGACGGCCTCGAACGCAAGCGCAAGAAATGGAACCGCCTTGCCCAAGCCTGGTATCTGCTCTCTGAGCGCCTCTCCACATGGTTCCCCACCCGCGCCGTCAGCGACGCGGAACAGATCGCCGACTACTACCGCCGCCGCTATCACGCCGACACCACCTTCATCCCCTACGGCGCACCACTCGGCAAAGTCCCCTCATCCGGTTCCCTGCCTGCCCTTGGCCTCGAGCCAGGCCGCTATTTCCTCTACGTCACACGCTTCGAACCCGAAAACCATCCGCTCCTCGTTCGCGAAGCTTTCGAAACCCTCGACACCGATATCAAACTCGCCCTCATCGGCGATGCCCCCTACGCCGCCGATTACATCCGCCGCGTTCGCGACACACGCAATCCGCGCGTGATCCTTCCCGGTGCAATCTACGGTGACGGCTACCGCGAACTCCAGTCGCATTGCCTCGCCTACGTACACGCCACCGAAGTCGGTGGAACGCACCCCGCCCTCATCGAAGCCATGGGCCGCGGCTGCCTCGTCCTCTATCTCAACACCCCCGAAAATCATGAGGTGGCCGGAGGCGTCGCCATCCCCTTCGAACAGCACGAATTGGCGGATAAGATGAAACTGGTGCTGTCCATGCCCCAATCCGAACGCGAGCAATGGGGGCGCAAGGCCATGGATCGCGTCGCCGAGCGCTACAGTTGGGATTCCGTCACCACCAGCTATGAGCGCCTCTTTCAGGAGTTGACCCGGTGATGCGATGTTGGGTCGAAATCTCCCGCGAACAACTGGCCGCCAACTACCGCGCCATTCGCAAAGCCGTCGGCCCGGCTGTCGCCGTCATGCCCGTTGTCAAAGCCGACGCCTACCGCCACGGCGCCGCGGAAGTAGCCGCGGTCCTCATTGCCGAAGGAGCCGATTGGCTCGCCGTCTCCAGCGTCGACGAAGGCATGCATCTCCGCCGCCACGGTATCTCCGCCCGAGTTTTGATCATGGGTGGCGTTCTCCCCTGGGAGATCCCACTCCTCAAACAATACGAACTGACCCCTGCCATTCACGAGCTCGCCGCTATCGCCTCCATCGGTGACATTCCTTATCACCTCAAAATCGACACCGGCATGGGACGCCTCGGCGTCCGCGCCACCCCTTCCCGAATCGTCGAGGCCGTCTCCTCCAGCACTGCCACCCTCGAAGGGCTGATGACCCACTTCGCCTCGTCCGCCGATTTCTCCTCCCCCCAAACCGGCCTGCAAGCAGAAGCCTTCGCCGCCGTTCATACCGCCCTGACAGCAAGCGGCCACGCGCCACGGTATGTCCACATGGCCAGCACCAACCCTATCGTGCTGCCTCGCCGCGACACATGGCAAAACATGGTGCGCCCCGGCATCGCCATCTACGGCTACTGGACGCCCGGCAAGGAAGCGCCACGCCCCCTGCTCGAAGTGAAACCCGTTCTTTCCTGGAAAGCGTCGATTGTCCTCGTCAAAGATGTCGAACGCGGCTCCCCGCTCGGCTACGGCGCTATGTTCTGGGCCCAGCGGGACATGCGTATCGCGGTGCTTGGCATCGGGTATGCCGATGGTCTCCCCCACAAGCTCTCCAACCGCGGCCGCATTCTCGCGGGCGGAAAACCGGCCCCCATCCTTGGCGCCGTATCCATGGACCTCACCACCATCGATATCTCCAACGCCCCGCATCTCAAACCCGGCGATACCGTAACCATCATCGGCGTCGATGGCGAAGCCCAGCAGGATGCGCGCCACGTTGCCCGCGCCGCCGGCACCATCACCTACGCAGTCCTCTGCGGCATCAGCAGCCGAGTCAAACGCGTCTACGTTTAGCGCGTCACGTTCTCCCGCTGCGCCCGCAACTGCGCCTCTAGTTGCTCGATCCGTCCCTTCAATTCCTCAATCGCCTGCCATTCCGGATCAGGCAGTTTCCCGTGCTCCAACACCTCGATCGGCTCCGCCTTCGATCGCACCACCTTGCCTGGTATGCCCACTACAGTCGAATGATCCGGCACCGCGCGCACCACCACGCTCCCCGCCCCGATCTTAACGAAATCCCCAACGGTGATATTCCCCAGTACCTTCGCCCCCGTGCCAACGACGACGTGATTGCCTAGCGTCGGATGCCGCTTCCCTTTTTCCTTACCCGTGCCGCCCAGCGTCACACCCTGGTACAACAGCACATCATCGCCGATCTCCGTCGTCTCTCCAATCACCACTCCCATCCCATGGTCGATGAAGAAGCGCCGTCCAATCTTCGCCCCGGGGTGAATCTCAATCCCCGTGAAGAAACGACTGATCTGCGAAAGCACACGCGGCAGCAGTGGAACGCGCATCCGGTACAGCCGGTGCGCCAACCGGTGAATCAGAATGGCATGAAACCCGGGGTAACACAGAAAAATCTCCACCACGCTCTTCGCGGCTGGATCTTCCCGAAAGATCGTCTCGATCTGTTCCCGGACTGTGGCAAACATAACGAATCAGTCTCTATTATCGCGCGAAACGCTTCAGGGGGATTCCTTAGTACTCTCAATTTTGCCCTACTCTTGATCGAATCATCCTCTCCCTTCCGCACTGAACAGGTATGCGGAGGCTACAAACCCTTTCTGTCCTCACTCTATGGACTTTCCTTTCGGCGGCGTCGTCGTACGCCCAAATGGCCGTCTATCACCAGACCGCCAGTCTGGAAAGAGGCGCGTCACGCCAGTTCACGGCATACGTCCCTCTCTCGCCGAACACCATCTACTGGCTCGTCAATGATGTCCCCGGTGGAAACAGCACGGTAGGCACCGTCAGTTCGACAGGCCTCTACACAGCCCCGGCCGTCGTGCCGGCCATGAACATCGTTGCCCTCAAAGCGCAAAGCACCGCGTATCCGGACAAATTCGCCACGGCCACCATCACCATCACCCAACCTACGCCCTGGGTCTGGAGCACATACCCGTCATCGGTCACCGCCGGACCCATCAGCGTCAGCGTCAACGGCTCCGCCTTCCAACCGGGAGCCGTCGCATCCATCAACGGTGTCGCCATGCCGACCACCTACGTTTCCACGACCAAGGTGATGATCAGCGGGACATACTCCACCGCTGGCACATTCCCCGTGCGCGTAACCAACGTCGGAAACGGAGCGGTCACCAGCCAACCCGTCAACATCACGGTAGTCGCCGGCAACCCGCCGCCAACACCAACTCCGACGCCCACACCGTCACCGACGCCGACTCCAACGCCAGCGCCCACGCCGCCCCCCGGCTGCAATCCCTGCGCCACCACGCGCATCGATGCCGGCCGTTTCCTGGAGCAAGCCGCTTTCGGCCCCCGCCCGGCGGAGATCCTTTCCGTCCAACAAACCGGACTCCAGGCGTGGCTCAACGCCCAGTTCGCTCTGCCCGAATCGCCGCTCGTGCTGCCCAGCCCCGACCCCAGCCAGATGGGAGCCATGCGTTCCTGGTGGCTCTGGCTCAATACCCACGCTCCTGATCAACTCCGCCAGAAAGTAGCCTACGCACTCGGCGAAATCTGGGTCGTCTCTTCCAACAAGAACAACTACCCGCAGGAAATCCTTCCCTGGTTGAAGGTGCTCAGCCGCAACGCCTTCGGCAATTACAAGGACATCATTCGCGAGATGACCATTAGCCCGTCCATGGGCAAGTTCCTAGACCTTGCCCGCAGCAGCAAGCCCGGCGTCGGTTCCGGAGCCAATGAAAACTACCCCCGCGAATTGATGCAACTCTTCACCATCGGCCTGCAGAAGCTGAACATGGACGGCAGCCTCGTGCTCGGCGCAAATGGCCAACCCGTTGCCACCTACACGCAGGAAGACGTGAAGCAACTCGCCCTCGCCTTGACCGGCTGGGTCTACTACCAGAACCAGTGGGAAAATTTCACCGCCGACATGGAACCGCGCGAGCAGAACCATGACAGCTCGGCCAAGAGTTTCCTCGGCTGCAATCTCCCCGCCGGGCAAACCACCACCCAGGATCTGGACGGCGTCGTCAATTGCCTTTTCCAGCATCCGAATCTTCCGCCCTTCGTCGCCGTCCGCATGATTCGCTTCCTCGCGCACAGCAACCCCTCGCCGGCTTATGTGCAGCGCGTGGCGAACGTCTTCGTCAACAACGGCAGTGGAGTCCGAGGCGACATGAAAGCTGTCGTTCAGGCTATCCTCCTCGACACCGAAGCGCGGCAGGATACGCCAACGCCAACCTACGGCAAGCTGCGAGAACCGCTGCTGCACTACATCAACCTCGTGCGCGCCCTCAACGGATCCGTCACCCAGAACAACGGGTTGCCTTATCTGTTCGTGAACATGGGCCAGTCCATCCTCACCACGCCATCGGTGTTCAGTTGGTTCTCCCCGTTGTTCCGCATTCCGCAAACCAACATCTACGGTCCGGAGTTTCAAATCTACTCCCCCACCGAAGCCGTGTTGCGGACCAACCTCATCAGCGACACCATCTCCGGCCAGTACAACGGCTACATCACCCTCGATCTGTCGCCGTTCACCGCCGTGGCCGGCGACACCACGCAATTGATCAACGCCGTCGATCAGGCTCTGCTCTACGGACGCATGTCCATCACCATGCGCAACACGCTGGCCACCGCCATCAATGCCATGCCGGACAACAATAGCCGCGTCCAAACGGCTCTCTATCTCACCGCCACTTCAGGCGAATATCTGGTGATGCACTAGGAGGAAAACGAAAATGATCAACAACACAAGAAGACATTTCCTGCGCCGGACGGCCTCTGCCATGGGCCTGATG
>CALFYN010000003.1 GCA_937952345.1 uncultured Acidobacteriota bacterium | reverse complement strand
CTTCCAGTAGGCGGGCAGGTTGGGCTTGGTTTCGAGAAGGATCTCGAGGATGGCGCGGCGATCGGCGGTGGAGAGCGCGGCGAACTTCGGGCTCTTGTCGGCGCCGGTGAGAATGTCGTGGAGCCGGCGATAGGTGCGATCGAGGACGATGGCGGGCATGCCGTCGAAGGCTTCGGTGTAGATCATGTAAGTGAGCGGGTATTTGAAGATGCGCTTCTTCAGGTCGAAGTCGCGCAGGGAGCGCCCTTTGCGATCGCGGGGGCCGCGCTGGGGAAACGTCTTCTGATAGGTGCTGGCGCCGGTCATCGGTTCGACGATGGGATCCTCGTCGATGAAGAGCATGTACTGGAGCATCTCTTCGATGGCGGAGTCGATGCGGCGGTTGGTGGAATCGCTCATCACGGTG
Organism: uncultured Acidobacteriota bacterium; assembly: GCA_937952345.1. Taxonomy (GTDB): domain Bacteria; phylum Acidobacteriota; class Terriglobia; order Bryobacterales; family Bryobacteraceae; genus CADEFT01. Next base: position 2,417 of record CALFYN010000003.1, on the reverse strand, counting down.
TCGGGCTGGTTGAACGCTTTGTTGATGCCGGTTTGGTAGTGGAGAGCCATGCGCGCTTCCCAGCCGACGCGGGTGATGAGGTTGGTCATGTGCGTCTGGTGTTCCAGGACGAGTAGGGCCACGATGTCACTGTGCGGGCCGAGGTAGGCTCCGGTGTCGAACTTGGCGGCGAGGCTGGTGAGGTTCTGGGTGTTTTCTTTTTCCAGTTGGTCCGGATGATCACGGTCGCGGATGAGGGCGTTGCCCATGTGGAATTGCTCGCCGTGCTTGCCGGAGACGTACCAGCCGCCCCAGCGCTCCTTGAGCGGGCTGCGGTGATCGGTGATGAAGGTGCCGGCCTGGAAGACGGGCATGCCGGAGGGTTCGGGGTAGACGGAGCGGACGACGATGCCGGGAACGCCGAGGGTGCCGCCGGATTGATGGCACTGGAGGCAGGCATCGCGGCGGTCGAAGCGGGGCTTGGCCACGTCTTCGATGTCGAGAGTATAGAAGATGATGCCCTGTTTGGGATCGAGGGCGGCGAGTTCGAGGACATCTCCGCCGCGCACCCAGCCGACGGAGACTTCGTCGTTGAAGTAGAGGGCGCGGGGCAGGCGGGGGGAAATGCGGGGCGCCTGGAAACTGGTCTTGGAGAAGACGAACACCTGGGAATCGATGTTGACATTGAGGTGCTTGAGCAGGGAGCGCAAGTGGCCCATGCCGTTGTCTTCGAAGTCGAGTTTGACTTCGCCGCGGGCGACGCGCTGGCCGAGGCGGTGGATGGGGTCGTCGGCCTGGGTTTTGGAGTAACGGATGGCCTCGTGGTCAATGGGGACGAGGTAGGATCCGCTGAGTTCCGCCAGCGCCCAGCCGGCCGTGAGAATGAGTGCTACAACGAGGAGTTTAATTCGCTTTGGCATGCAGGTGTACCATCGATTCGCAAAGTGGTTGAACGGGACCGGGAGAGTCGAGGATGTCGGTTAAGGTTGTTTGAGAGAAGGCGTCTTCGACGAGTGCGAGGGCCGAGTCGAGGCGGCGGTGGAGGGCGCAGAGCCGGATGCCGTGGCTTTTGAGGCCAAGCGGGCAGTGGTGGATGCGCTGGATGGGGTCGACGGAATTGATGACGTCGAGGATGGTGACGAGGGAGGCGTCGCGGGTAAGGGTGAAGCCGCCGTGCTTGCCGCGCTGGGCGTGGACGAGGCCGGCGCGTCCGAGGGATTGCATGACCTTGAGGAGGTAGTCGGTGGGGAGTTTGGCGGTGGTGGCGATGGATTGGGCGGTTTGCGGGGAGTCGGGGTTTTGGGCGAGTACGACCATGGCGCGGAGGGCGTATTCCACGGTTTGAGAGAACATGCTTTGGGCATTATACCGATATGTGGATATGGATGTCCAGATGTTCCTCGGCCTGATTCGCGCGGAAAGTGAGTTGGTATCATGAACGCAAGGACCACCAATGAGAATTAACCTTTCCACGGAGACGGAAGCACGCCTAGCCACGACCGCCCGCGCGGAGGGGGTCTCTATCGAGATGCTTGTGGAGCAACTCGTTGCGGAGCGCGCGGAGGTGGCCGCGATCATCGAGCGGAGTGGCGCAAATGCCGTCCCCGTAGCGATAGACCATGTGCGGGAGAGGATTGAGCGTGGCTATGCTCAGTCGGAGCGAAATGAGTTGGTCGACGGTGAGGCTTTTGTGGCGGGTTTGCTCAGCGACCTGGATGAGACGGAGCGCAAGCGGCGAGCCGGATGAGCGGTTATGTTCTGACGACCCAGGCCCAGGAGGATCTCCGGGAGATTCGGGACTACGTTCTCGCCGAAGGCGGATTTCGTGCGGCACGGTATGTCATTGGAGCGCTGGTTGCTCTGTTTCGTTCCCTCGCGCAAACTCCCGGCCAAGGCCATCGCCGGCAGGATCTCACGGAGCGTGGAGAGCTACGATTCCGATCCGTATTCTCTTATCTTGTTGTTTACCGAATCGATAAGAAACCTCTTACGATCGTCGCTATTGTCCACGGCCGGCGCGACGTTCCGAACATGCTGCAGGAACGGTGAGGAGCGTCAGAGCATGCGTGAGGGCAGCGTGTCGCGGGATCTGGAATCTATGTTGACATCGAGGTGCATGTCGGATTCCCTGAGTTCCGCCAACGCCCGGCGGGCCGTGAGTATGAGTCCTACCAGGAGGAGTTTTTCATTCGCTTGGCAATGGTCCGGCCCGACGTATGGCGCGGCATCGATGCCAGTTCTGGTAATGGCTTTGGGTAGGCAAGGGCGGCGGTCGAAATCATGGCGCGTCGGCGAGCCGAATGGACCCGGTTGCGGATTTGCTGGGCTCTCGACAAACGATGGACCACTGGCGCAGATCGACGGATATGGCCTTGATCTCAAACGGAAGCGGCAATCATCGTTCTCCCTGGATGAGGCGAGGATGCGCGTGCGGATCA
>CALFYN010000002.1 GCA_937952345.1 uncultured Acidobacteriota bacterium | reverse complement strand
TGGAGTCCATCTATGGCACTCTGCGTAACCACGACTCGTCAAGCCCGCTGCCGGAGCGGTTGCTGGAACATCTGCGGATCGCCTATGAGTTGCCCAATGCGGACTGGAACCACATTCCCACAACCGGACCAGTGATCATCGTGGCGAATCACCCATTCGGGTTACTCGATGGCGCTATCCTTGCGCATGTTGCAAGACGTGTCCGCTCCGATGTGCGGATTCTTGCCAACGGCATCCTGCGGCAGATTCCCGAACTGAAGGATCTGATCATCCCGCTCCATACGGCATCACAGGCGAAAGGCGAGCACTTCCTGCAACTGCGCCAAGCGCTGCGGCACCTGATCGGTGGCGGCCTTTTGATCGTCTTTCCAGCTGGAGAAGTGTCGCACTACCAATGGCCTTCGGGCGAGATCACTGACCCTGCATGGACTAATTGCGCCGTACGTCTGGCACGTTTGGCCGCCGGACAGCAGAATGCTCCCGTGATTGTCCCGGTCTTCCTCAGCGGCAGAAACAGCATCCTGTTTCAGGCTGCCGGGCTGATCCATCCGATGCTGCGAACAGCGCTGTTGCCGAGAGAACTTCTGAACAAGGAAGCCAAATCCATAAGGGTCCGTGTCGGATCCCCGATCGCACTATCGCGGCTTTCCAGGCAAGGGGACGACGACGAGCAGACCGCATATATTCGCTGGCGCACCTACCTGCTGCCACGCCGCGACCGGTGCAAGCCCATGGTCGGCAGTCCTCTCCGCAGTCGCCGGAATGGAACGGCACAGGTGCCGGTGATTGCGCCCACTCCGGCTAATGCCATGACAACCGAAATCGCGGCGCTGACACCTGCGGCCCTCCTCGCCAATTCCGGTGATCTGGACGTCTACATCGCCACCGCGAACCATATCCCGTCCGTCCTGCGAGAGATCAGCAGGCTGAGAGAGATTACGTTCCGTTCGGCTGGGGAGGGGACCGGCAAGTCTGCCGACCTCGATCACTTTGATGCGCACTATCTACACCTGTTCCTGTGGAATCGCCAGCGGCAGGAAATCGCCGGTGCCTATCGTCTCTACCCAACCGATGGCGTGGGCAGTCTCTACACTGCCAACCTGTTCGGTTACAGGCAGAGTTTCCGTGACAGGCTTGGTCCGGCAATCGAGCTTGGGCGTTCCTTTGTTCGCAGCGAGTATCAGCGGACATTTACGCCGCTGCTGCTGCTCTGGAAGGGCATCGGACGTTATGTGGCTGCCAATCCTCGCTACAAAGTGCTCTTCGGGCCTGTGAGCATCAGCAATCAGTATCACGCGATCTCTCGCGAACTGATCGTCAGCTATCTCCAGGCGCACGCTTCGCTCAGTGGCTGGAAAGACTTGCTCTCACCTCGTTATCCGCCAGGACAGTGCACCTCCGGCGGAGCGCGGTGCCGTGATGTAGATGAGTTGTCAGAGGTGATCAGCGACATCGAAAACACTTCCAACGGAATTCCTGTATTGCTTCGGCAATATCTCCGGCTCGGTGGAAAGCTGCTCGCCTTTAATGTCGATCCGGAATTTTCCAATGCCCTGGACGGCTTAATCGTTGTAGACCTCACATGCACGGAGCCGAAGTTGCTCGATCGTTATTTGGGAACTGCGGAGGCCCGGACCTTTCTGTCACACCATGGAGCATAGACAATGAACAACTTTCAACGGATCAGAATTGCAAGCTGGTTTCTGCGGGCGACCGCGGCGATCATCCTTGTGCAGACACTCTATTTCAAGTTCACCGCCGCGCCGGAGTCGGTGTATATCTTCTCTCTGCTCGGCCTGGAACCATGGGGCCGGATCGCAACCGGCATCGTGGAGTTGGTAGCCGCGATTCTGCTGATAGTTCCACGAACTGCCGCAGTGGGTGGACTGGTGTCTCTGGGGGTCATTAGCGGTGCGATCACAAGCCATCTGACCCGCTTGGGCATTGCATTGCCGCTTGTCGATGATGACGGGGAACTGTTCTTCCTCGCGATGGTTGTTTTCGCTGCTTCATCGGGAGTCGTGGCAATTCATTGGGGACAGCTTCGCCAAAGCGTAAGGAAACTTGCGGGTGCGGCGGACACTCACGGCGCGCTCAGAATGCGCTGAACGTGTAATGGAGACAAGACAGGAACCTGTCTGCGGCGCAAGAAGGTTTTGGGCAACTCAAACTGGGTACAGGTATAGCCGCCAGGTGGCTGGGGCGTGCTGCCGAGCTACTGCTTCGTTGTGTAGGTCAGATTCACCCCAGTGCCCTCCGCCCCGCCGGCGGCCACGATGATGGTCAGTCCTCGACGATTGGTTTCATCGGCGGCCACCACCATTCCTCCTTCGCCGCTGCTCGTGGTGAGGCTCACCTTCATGCCCAACTCCTTGATCTTGTCCTCATAGAATTTCATCACTGTAGACGGTGGGTCAGATGTGGAGAACGTGACACCGCCAGCCTCGCCCGAAGCGTCACTGCCGTTGCCCTTCATGGTGAATTGAGGGTTGGCATTTGACCCGGGATAGTTAGGCACCCAGGCCGGCAGTTTGCCTTCTCCACCCACTTCCACGGTGGCTTTCTCGCCGTGTTCGCCCTCTGTTGTGAAGCGGAACTTGCCGCCCTTCTTCACCTCGTCGAACGTCATGGTCGCGACCTGGCCGGTTTTCTTGTCGCGTACTGTGATGATTCCAGCAGATTCATCGGTTTTCACGATCTCCGCGTCAGGGTTGACAGTTGCTACAATCTTGGCAACCGCAAGGCCAGGATTCCGAGACATGAGATCCGGATCGAAGCCTGCCTGTTTCACTTTGTGGTAAGCGAAGTAGCTAATCCCGAGAACGCCCACACCACCCAGAACGATCAAACCGGCCACCACCACCAGAACCCATACGATCGGGTGAGTCCTGCGTGCCAGCCCCGCCGCGGCTTGACCTTGATGTGGCACCGCAGTTTGGTGAGGAAACGAGGCATTCGGCGCTGATGAAGGTACGGCCGACTGCCCCGAGGATTTCGCCGCCGTTCCACATTGAACGCAGAACGCGCCACTGACTTGTGCGCCGCAGTTGGTACAAAAGGCCATAGTGCCTCCCCCCTTTCGGTTTTACACTCTATCACGACGTGAGCACGGGCACACCCGACTGCGTTTGAACGACACCGTTTGAACGAGCATGCTTTCGCATATGACTGCTTACATGCGAGCGCAAGACGGGCAAAGCTGCCGGCTACGCTGTCGTCATCCCGATTCCGTCCACGCAATGGTCTGGTTTCAGGAGCGGACTTTTCCAAGAGTGAGTCTTTACCTTAGTTCGCCGCCCACCGCAGCAGCCCAAAGTAAGGTCAGCGAGAAACGATTTGGCTCCCCCCGGCCTTCATGACAAAAGCGGCGATTCTGCCTGCCCCGGCACAAACTCACGGGCGCGCACCAGCCTCACAAATCGGGTCATGAAGAAAGAGGCAGCATTGAGCTGCTCTATCTCGGAAATATGGTATTTCTCGAAGCCCTTTTGGACGGCCTCTGTCGGTGATGCCTGTTCGGGAAATCTCACTGTCTGGGGGGAACCGCTCGGGGCGAGATGCGCCCCGGCAGCGATATTGATCTTCGTGTCGAGTTTTTGTCGGATGCGGAGGTGGGCCACGTTTCTTGATGATAGGTTATGAAAATGTCCGGGCCATTCGGGGAGTCCTTCCAGCGTGAGTAGCGAGCAGTGGCAGGAGGCGTGGCGGATTTTCAATTTGGCGCCGGAACTGCCGGGGATGCCGCTCGAAGAAGTGCAGCTCCGCGGACACCCTCACTGTCTTGTCTTCGTCAGGGCGCGTAGCGCCAGTGCCCCTGCCAGACCAGCCGCCACCAGAAGGGAAGCTGCCGGTTCCGGCACCTCACCCACGTCAGCGGCATCGAGCACGAAGTAGGCGTTGGCGTCCCCCGTAGCGCCCTGTTGCGAGAACGAGCCATCGTTCACCACCAGGTATCCCGCGTCGCTCGACCCAACTACCGGTGGACTGAACAAATCAACGCCAAGGTCAACGCCCGCACTGGCGTTGGCCACTGCCAGCGTGAAAACCACCGTGTCCGGCAGAGTCACATTTAGACCGGTGAAAACAGCGTTGATCACGCTTCCTGCCGGTGCTAACAAACTCGTCAGAGTAAACGTGGGACCGATTTGCGCCCCGACGGGCGAGCCCACATCGTAGAACCGCAACAGTAGATCGAACTCGCCCTCGGCGCCGTCATTCCAGAGTTGTACCGTTGCCTGCGTCGCCAGCCGCGCCGTTCCCGCAAGTGTGATCTCATCCCCGATCTCGAAATAAGGGCCGCTGCTGAACTGCACGGACCGATCCAGAATGGTGCCGCTGTTGTCATAGACAATGGCTGCCTGCACAGCTACGGGCAGTATCAATGCCAAGAAGGCTTTCTTCATCTTGTTCTTTTCCTTTTCTCTTTGGCGGACCTACCGGGGCCCTGCTCCGATGAACCGTGGCGTGTAGGTGAGAGCCGTGGGGGCGGTTCTGGTGAACTGCAGAATCAGTTCTACGGTTGCCCCAGGGCCAATAGCGGGAAGATTCCGATAAGGGCTTCCCGCATGAGGTGCGGCCAAGGTCAAACCGTCGGGTTGATACAACGCCAGTGTGGGCGGAAGATTATCCAGTGCCAGTGCCGATCCGGTGATCGTATCCGAACCAGGGTTCGTAATCGCAACCCGCTGCTCGTACCGCAGCGTTGTGCGGTTGAACGTCGGCACCGAGCGGATGGCGAAATTCAGTACCGGCCGGAACGTGCCTGTGTAGGTCGTGGCCGCTGCGGGCGCGGTGATGGTTCGCATGGCATTGGTGGAGCTATCCTCCCAGGATTGGAACTCGAAATTCGTTCCGCCGCTCACTTGCGGACTAGAGAACGTTACTGTACAACTCGATCCTGTCTCCCAAAGCAAGGTGCGAGGAGTGGTGTAGCCGGTTCCCGGTTCACAGCCCAGACCAGTCACGTTGAATAGGAGACCGGAAGGCGAGGACGCGATTTGGATGGGTTTGGCCTGGGGGATGACAAACACGTAGGCCGCTCCACTGAAAGATGCGCTGTTGTCGGCCTGATTCCCGTTCACTCCCGTGGCCACGCTGAACTCGTACGGTGCCCCGACCACCACAGTGTCCCCCGATATCGCTACGGAGTAGCCGAACCGGTCAGCCTCCCCCGTATTGGACGCCTTTAGATATGCCTGCTGGCTCCATGCACCCCCGCTCCTTACAAACACGTAAGCTGCTCCACTGAGAGACGCGCTGTTGTCGGCCTGATTCCCGTTCACTCCAGTGGCCGCACTGTCCTCGTAACGTGCCCCAACCACCACCGTGTCCCCCGATATCGCCACGGAAAAGCCGAAACTGTCACTTGCCTCCGCATTGCTCGCTTTCAGATGCGCCTGCTGACTCCATACGCCACCGCTCCGTACAAACACGTAAGCTGCTCCACCGAGAAACTCCCCATAAGCCCCGACCACCACCGTGTCCCCCGATATCGCCACGGAAACGCCGAATTGGTGAGTTGCCCCCGTATTAGACGCCTTTAGATACGCCTGCTGACTCCATACGCCCCCGCTCCTCACAAACACGTACGCTGCTCCACTGCTGGACGCACTATTGTCGGCCTGATTTCCATTCACTTCCGTGGCGGCGCTGTCCTCTCCAAAGGCGCCGACCACCACCGTGTCCCCCGATATCGCCACGGAAGCGCCGAACAGGTCAGTTGCGCCCGTATTGGACGCCTTTAGATACGCCTGCTGACTCCATACGCTCCCGCTCCGTACAAACACGTAAGCCGCTCCACCGCGAGACGCGCTGTTGTCGGCCTGATTCCCGTTCACTCCCGTGCTGGCGCTGCCCTCGCCAAAGGCCCCGACCACCACCGTGTCCCCCGATATCGCCACGGAAGAGCCGAATGAATCATTCGCCCCCGCATTGGACGCTTTCAGATACGCCTGCTGACTCCATACGCCCCCACTCCGCACAAACACGTAAGCTGCTCCACTGTCAGGCGAACTGTTGTCGGCTTGATTCCCGTTCACTCCGGTGGCTCCGCTGTCCTCGAGCCTCGCCCCAACCACCACCGTGTTCCCCGATATCGCCACGGAATCGCCGAAAATATCACTATCGCCCGTATTGGACGCCTTTAGATACGCCTGCTGACTCCATGCCCCCCCGCTCGCGACAAATACGTAATCCGCTCCACTGCTGGGCG
>CALFYN010000001.1 GCA_937952345.1 uncultured Acidobacteriota bacterium | reverse complement strand
CTGCGACGCCGGAATCCGGTTACCCGGCAGCGGCGTCCGTGTGAACGGATCACGTACCACGGTGCGGGGCAGAAGCCCCGAAAAATCGCCGCTTCTCCACGGTGCGATCGGCACCGCCGGGTTGATCAACTGCTGGATGGCGCTGCCGCGCGAAGTTTCGAATGAGAAGAAGAAGAAGGTCCGGTTTCGCCCGTCGTAGAGCTTCGGCAGCAGCACGGGTCCACCCACTGACCCACCCGGCTGATGGCTCACTCCCGTTCCACGCGTGGCGGCAAACGGATTCCGGGCGCGGAACCACGGCGACTGGTAGTAATCGAATATGTTGCCGTGCAACTGATTGGTGCCCGACTTCGACACGATGGTTACCTGGCCCACTGAGCCGATATCGGCCGTGTTGTTGGCCATGTCCACCCGCACCTCTTCGTAACTTTCGATGTAGGAAACAAGCGGAGAGATCTGCGTCCCGTCGAAGCCGTTCGACACGGTGATGCCGTCGATCGACTGCTCGCTCTGATTCACGCGGCTCCCGGCAAATCGCCGCGTCGCTCTCGTGCCGGACGAAACCACTCCGGGCATCAGGCCGAGAAAGCTATAGAGCGAGCGCGTATTCAGCGGGAGAGACTTCAACGTATTCGCGTTCTTGGAATCCCCGATCCGCGCCGTTTCCGTTTCTATCAGCGTGGCACCGGCTGTCACCTCGATCCGGGTCTCCACCGTTCCCACCTCCAGCAGCACGTCGATGCGCCGTTGGTCCCGCGAGATCAACATGATGTTCTGCACGCGGAATTCCTTGAATCCCGGCGAGGTGGCCCGAAGCGTGTACTCGCCCTCCTTCAGTTGCGAAATCGTATAGGTTCCGGCCTGATTCGATACCGCCGTGTAGACATAGTTCGTTTGCACGTGCGTCGCTTCTACCCTGACGCCAGGAACCACCGCGCCCACCGAGTCCGTCACCGCTCCGGTGATCGAAGCAAACGTCGTCTGTCCATGGGCGGCCGCGGCCGCCAGTATCAACACTGCAATCAACCGGGCATTCATATGAGACTCCTTTCCACAATCTGTAGTGCGGTCTTTGTAGATGGGTGCGCCAATCGACACCCCGGACTCGTGCGCGACTCCACGCTGATGGTCGCGAAAGTTGTATGTGCTTCCAGGGGTTGGGCGAGAAGAAATGCAGTGATGACAGAGCGAGTCATGGACCACCTCCTGGGAAAGGCGGAGCGGTCTCCGCCTGTTGGCGGCCATAATATCACAGATAAGGATGTGAAGATCTTTTTATCTTGTTCCCGCGGCGCGATCCACCAAAACGCGCAGGCGCGATCCGGGGCTGAGAGTCCTGCCGGCCATGATGTCATCCTCGTTGACAACAGCCATGAGGATTTCCTTGGCGCCGCTGCGTTCGCGGTCGTAGATGATGTACAGACGCCCGTCAGGGGCCTCCACTCCGTCCGGATAGGAGACGCCGAGTCGTTCGTCCAGCATCAGGCCGCCGCTCCAACTCTTGCCGTCGTCTTTGGAAAGCCAGGCAGTCAGGTGCGAGCGCTTGTTCCCTTCGGGAGGCGCATGGCGGATCAGCACGAGGTTGCCGGAGCGCAGCCGGCGGATGAAGAAGCGCGAGACGACGTGCGGGATGTCGGATTCGCCTTCACCGCTCCATGTTGCGCCACCGTCCTTGGAAAACGCCTGTCCGATGCCGTAGCTGGTGCGGACCAGCATCCACAAGGTGCCGTCGTTTTTCTCGACAAGCATGTGTTCATCGTGCTGTGCCTTGGGAATCGCGGCGTGTCCCACTCTGCGCACCGTTTTTAGCTTGTCCGTGGAGACGAAGACGTTGGAATCTTTTTCCTCGCCGATATCGTGAATCAGAGACTCCATGGTATGCGGGGACCAATCCACTTTCTGCCGGGCGAGCCGCGAAACGGGATCGATGTTGCGCCAGCCTGCGATCGGCAGCAGCCATTGGCCATTGCGCGTGACCGTGGGTTTGTTGAGCATAACTCCGTTGGCGAAGCGCCGCGGCGCGGACCACTTCGGCTGCTTCGCATCCGGTTCGTTGGTGGAAATACCCCATACGCCGCCACGGCCGTCCCAGAGCCCCACGGCCTGCGCATAGAACAACCAGAGCCGCCCGGTGGGATCCGTCCAGAGGCAAGGGTCGAAGGCGCGGACATGCCAGTCGGGATCTACCACCACACGCGGTTTCGACCAGGTCTTGCCACTGTCATCGCTCGAAACCAGAATCACCCAGTTCGAAGGGCCTTCTCCCGTCCCGCCTGCGTACCAAGCTGCCCAAAGGCGGCCTTTGCGCGTGCGCTCGATAGTGGGTATCCCTTGCCATGGGCGTGATTCGGAGGCGTACTCCGGGCCGGGGTTCACCACCACCCGGGCAGGCTGCATGGCCGGATCGGGCTGCGCCACCAACAACAAGGCAGAAAGTAGGAGCATGCCATCAACATATCGCACGATGGAAAGCCACCAGTGGCCTGCCATTTGTGATACTCAGGAGTCATGCCGAATATTCACAGACGGGACTTCCTGCAATTCTCTTCCGCCCTTGCTGCCGCACCTCTGCTTCCCGGCGCCGAAAAAGCCTGGGAAGGGATCTTCGTCATCATGCAGACTCCGTTCTTGGAAAACCTCGCCGTGGACGAGGATTCTCTCCGCAAGGAAACAGACTTTCTCTGCCGCGGCCGGGTGCACGGCGTTGTGTGGCCGGCCGGAGCGGGAGAGACCACTTCGCTTTCCTACAATGAGCGCTTGAAATACTCGCCGGCAGTGGTGAAGGAGGCCAAGGGCCGCACCACGGTACTGATCGGTGTGCACGGCGCCAACAAGTTCGAAGCGATGGAGTACGCGCGCTACGCCGAGAAGATCGGAGCGGATGGCCTCCACGCACTCGGGCCAACAGACGGCTTCGGCGACAGCAAGATTCTCGAAGATTACTTCCTTTCCATCGCATCTGTGTCGAAGCTGCCCATGTGCATTCAGGTCTCGAATCCGGGCATGACCACCGACTTCCTGCTGCGCATGGCGGACAAGATTCCCCAACTGAAGATTCTGAAGTTGGAAGCGGGTAATGTGCCGCACGAAGTCACGCGCGTGCTGAAGGAGCGCAAGCGCACGTTGTTCCCCTCCACGGGCGGCGGCGCGATGAATCTGTACAACGAAATGGAGCGCGGGTCCGGCGGCACCATGGCCGGCGCGGGATTCGCTGATATCCAGGCCCAGATCTGGGATTGGTATCACGAGGGAAAGAAGAAGGAAGCCCACGACCTGTTCATGAAGTTTCTGCTGTCCGCCGTGCTCGAGCGCCGTGTCAGCTACGTGATCCAGAAAGAGATTCTGCGCCGGCGCGGCATCTTCAAGACAGTCGTGATGCGCCGTACTTCGCGCTTCACGATGGATGCCGAGGATCTCCGCGAACTCGACCGCATCATGGAGATGCTGAAGCCCTATTTCCGGGCCTAGCGCGCCGCTCTAGAAAACCATTCGCAGCCCGAATTCGATGATGCGCGGATCGCGCGCCGAAGGGTAGTTCGTAGATGCCGCTCGATGGTCGGTTGCGGTGCCCGCAATGGAGCCGCGGCCCTGTTGGGCGGCCATCGGCAATGCGGCCAGCAGCAGCAATAGCAAGAAACGCGGCATAGTGTTACCTTCCTGAAGCGAGTTACACGAAATAGAACAATGCGGTTGCGGTGCAATCGGTCTGGGCGGTGAGGCGCACCCATTGGGCGCTGAAGGCGTCGGGGAAGATGTGTTTGGCGTAGCCTTCCGCACCCACTTTCACCTGCTCATATTTGTGCCAGGTGCCGTTGCCCATGAAATCAATTTCGATGTCGAATGTTGTGGCTTTGTCCGCGGTAATGTGCAGCATCTTGTGCGGGAAGCCCGTCAGCAGAAACGGATCCGATGGCACTCCCTTCTTCACCGCCGCTTTCCAATACGGCCCGCCCCAGCCTTGCGGCTTGCCCCATGACCACAGATCGTCCGTCTTGCCGAACCAGAGGCCCGATTGCGGCTGGCCGCCGAGGGCGTTGTTATCGCGATTCGGCGTGGTCTGATTGCCGCCCACGGCGAACAATCCGCGAAACGCGCAGTAATCAGGAATGATGCGCAGATGCTGGCAGATGGGCTTCACACCCCAGATGCGATCCTCGAACGCCACCGGCTGCAGTTCATAAAACATGCCCTGAATGTCCATCAGGTAATGTTCGGTCTCCACCTCGCGGATGCGCATCCATTCGGTCTGCCAGGCCTGGCTCATGGCGTGCGTCGCCTTCGGCAGGCGATAGCGTTGCCATTGGCCTTTCACCAGCGCCCAGAACAACACCGATGCTTCATCCCATCCGGTGGCAAAGAGCACGGAGCCGAGATCCTGGCGCGCGGCGACATCCATGTGCGGCTTGCCCGAAAGCTTCTTCCACGCTTTGCCATCGAATTCAAACAAGCCGGCCTGATCTTCGCCGAACGCATAGAAGCCGTTGTTCGCCACCACCACGCGGCCCTGCGCCGTGTAGCCGCCCTTAAAGTGCGGGCGCGCGGCCAGCTTCATCTCTTTCACGAGATTCGTCAGCACGCGCGGCTTCAGGTCGTTCACGTCCATTTCAATGAACTCGCCTTCCATGCCCTGGTAGTAAATGCGGTTGGCGGGATCGGTGAGATGCCGCATGGCCGAAGTGAGGCGGAACTCATCGAGAGCGGGAATGTGCTTCCAATTGCCCTTCGCGTCGATAACGTACGGCCCGATGAAACATTGATTCGATTCGCGGTGAATGAGTCGATTGGCGTGCGTGCCGTCATGAATGTGCACGCGTTCGGATTCCAGGTTCTCCCCGATGCGATACAGCCCGAGGCCGTAGCCTGTGCCTTTCTTGTGGCTGTTGTACGTAATGGCCCACAGCACATCCGCCCACGGCATCAGCGCTCCGATACCACATTCCGAACGCTGCGGCATGGTATCGGCCTTGAATCCGATGTTGGTTTGCCCCGTCGACTTCATCGTCTGGGCCAGTGCGGAAGTTGCGCCGGCAAGCGAGGCAAGAAGAGTGCGGCGGGTATGAGTCATCATGGACCTCTGAATCTGAGGGTAGATTAACAGAAGCCCGCAACAATGTCATAGGACAAATGTCCTATTGTCAAGGCAAAGTAGAAATGTCCCCATCCTGGCAAAGTAGAAATGTCCCCTTC